>DASZXF010001065.1:0-2918 GCA_035546055.1 Ktedonobacteraceae bacterium | reverse complement strand
AGGGCGTGCGCGGCGCGGCGGAAGAGGTCGGGACCGCTGAAGCCCTGAAACTGGCCGGCGGACTGTAGATGCGGCTCCAGGGCCAGGATACCGTTGTAACCATCGGCGCGCAGGGCTTGCAGGATATCGGGCCAGCGGGCTGCTCCGCCTCCGGCGGGGACCAGCGTGCCGTCGGCGGCCACGTCTTTAACATGGACGTATTCCAGCCACGGCTTGAGGGTTTGATAGGCCGTGGGATAGGGCTGTTCCTGGCATTGTAAATAGTTGGCGGGATCGAAGGCCGCCCGCCAGGAGGGACTGGCGATGCTCTGTAAGAGATCGAGATTGCGCGCTACGCTGTCGCCGTAGATGTCCTTTTCGTTTTCGTGCAGCAAAATCAGGCCGGCCTGCTCCGCTCGTTCAACCATCATGCGCGCCCGGCGGAGTACCTCATCGCGGTAGCTGGCAGGGGCAGGATGAGCGGGCGCGGACGCGGCGGGCGGGTAAAACGAGAAGAGGCGAATGTAGCGTGTTTGCAGACGCTGCGCAAGCGTCACGGCGCGCTCGAAGCGCCGCAGGTGTTCCTCAAACGAGGCGTCAAGCGCGACTTTGCCGATGGGCGAGGCAATGGCGGCCACGCGGATAGTGTGAGCTTGCAACGTGTGGGCAATCTCCGCGATCTGCTGATCGGTCAGGTCCAGCACATTGGTGCCCCAGACCGAACGCAGCTCAAGATGCTGAATATGCTCCTCCTGCAAGACAGCGATCTGCACAGCGAGGTCAGGCGAAATTTCATCGGCGAAGGCAGAGAGGCGAATCATGAAAGCACAACCTCCTTCCCGCTGCGCGCGGACTCATAGACCCCCAGAATAATTTCGACGGGATGGCGCGCGGCCTGCCCATCCACCAGCGGTCTGCCATCCTCCCGAATGGCGCGCAGCATATCGGCGATTTGCAGCGCGTGGGTATCAGCGCTCAGCGCGGCTGGATTACTGGCCGTGCTCGCCTGCTGGTCGTCAGCCTCGATTTCATGGTTCGCCTGGCCGTAATCCCCCGCTGCCTCCTTTTCATCGCGCGCCAGGTGCAGATAGCGCATCCGGTCATTTTCGAGAATAGCGGACCCCTGGTTGCCGCAGATCTCAATGCGCGTCGTCACGCCGGGATACGCCCCCGTCGTCGCCGAAATCGTGCCCAGCGCCCCGCTGGCAAAACGCAGCGCCGCCGTCGCCACATCCTCGCTCTCCATGCGGTGTACCAGCGTATCCATGTACGCCCGGATACTTTTCACCGGTCCCATAAACCATTGAAGAAGATCTATCGAATGAATAGACTGGTTCATCAGAATGCCGCCGCCGTCCAGCGCCCAGGTACTGCGCCATGCTCCGCTGTCGTAGTACGCCTGCGAGCGCCACCAGGGGATAGTCGCATTGCCCAGCACCAGGCGGCCCAGCGCCTGCTCATCCAGCAGAGCGCGCAACTGCTGAGAGGCCGCGTCGAAGCGATGCTGACTGATCACCGCCAGTTTGCGTCCCGTCTCCTCCTGCACGCGCAGCATCTCATCCATGCTCGCCAGGGTAATCTCCATCGGCTTCTCAACTATCACATGACAACCGGCGCGCATCGCCTGGCAGGCGTGCGCGCCGTGTAGACCACTTGGAGTACAGATCTCCACCACATCCAGCTTTTCGCGTCTCAGCATCTGCTGAACGTCGGCGTAGGCCGTACAACCATACGCCGCCGCCAGTTTTTCCGCCTTCTGCGGGAGAATATCAGCCACCGCGACCAGTTCCGCCTCCGGCAGGCCGCTGATCGCCTTCGCATGGGTCGGGGCAATCACCCCCGCGCCGACAATACCAAATCGCAAGGTCTTTCCCATCGCATGTCCTTTTTCAATGCCTATCTACCAGAAAAACGTTTTTCAAAAACGTTTTTGCCAGCATACCAGGGAAAGCCCGGCCCTGTCAATCCCATGCCTGCCTCTCTTGTTACTGCTGCGACCCTGCCTTTTTCTGAAAATTCAGCGCCACCGAATTGATGCAATAACGCTGGCCGGTCGTCTCACGCGGTCCATCATCGAAGACATGTCCCAGGTGCGACCCGCACTTTTTGCAAACCACTTCTATGCGATGCATAAAGAACGAATGATCCTCATGCAACTCAACCTTGCTCTCCTCCAGGGGACGATCAAAGCTCGGCCAGCCGCAGCCCGAATCAAACTTATGCTCAGAGGCAAACAGCGGTTCTCCGCAGGCCACGCACTGGTAGATGCCCGTCTCATGATTATAGTAAAGCTCGCCCGAAAACGCCCGTTCCGTCCCCTTCAAACGGCAGATCGCAAACTGCTCAGGGGTTAACTTCTCCTTCCAATACGTCTCCGGCTTCTCCCGCAAATTCTCACTCATAACCTCTATCTTTTCCTTTCTCTGCCTGTTCTCCCTCAGGGATTTCCTGGAGTCATAAAGGCTCTACCGGAATACAGCAGCAGCGCTTCTCGGTCAGCCAGTTCCGGCAAAAACACCACCGTGTTCTAACACTGATAACGAACAGGCTGCTCATTTTTTACATCGCTGCCTGTCTGCCCATTCCACTCATAAAAACACCCGGTGGCAGATATTTGTTTCCAAAAGCGGAGAGAAAAAATCAGTTCCACAAACACTGGAGCAATCTTTCCCATGATGAGCCTCGCCACGGGGCCAGCGGACCTGTCGCGCACTTTCCCGCTTCTCGCTCTGCTGGAAAGCGCGTTTCCTCATGTTCTGACCGCCGACCTTCGCAAATAGTACTGGTAACGTTGTAGATGGTGATGCCTCAGCGATATTAGTAACTGAGCAATGGTTAATACTCATCGGCCTGAATGATGAAAGAGAACACGACACAAGCACAGGCGGAGAAGACACTGCGCAAAGTAGCAGGAAGCAGGTGAAATATATGGGAAATCA
>DASZXF010001064.1:0-1902 GCA_035546055.1 Ktedonobacteraceae bacterium | reverse complement strand
TATACCGTAACACGTATCGATCCTTCACAGCAAAGTACGCCGCCGCTGCGCGTAACACATATTGTACAGGTAGAGAGAGCTTATGAACAATTAAGTCAACTCAAAGATCACCTCACACAAATGCAGATGGATTTCGAGGGCAGTGAAGCAAATAAAGAAGATGTTTACACTATTGAGCAAATTAAATGAGATTATACGAAAGATTAACGCCGCCGCTGGCTCTCGCCGTCGTCAACCCATTAATTTGAATGCGAAACTTGAGCCACTTGCCCGCCAGGTAGATCTCAACAGGCTTTTTGAAGTGCCTTCATATCGAGCATTTGTCAATGATCTGACAAAAACGCTGGAGCAATTGCATTTCATACCCTATAATTCAACTCAGGAACTATTCGCGAACAATCATTTCTCCAGGTTTTAGCAGGTGAGACAGGCAGACGATGCCTGCCTGTCTCACCCGGGTCTGACTGCTTTACGCGGATGGTGGCGCGTGCTCGGCCAGGATGGCGATGAGGTCGCGGTGCTGTTGACAGTTGTCAAAGTGAAATGAGGCGAGCAGGGCGGCAAGATCGGACTGGCCGAGGTCTTTGAAGCAGGCGGCGAATTCGGGGAGGAGCGGCTCGGCGAGCAGGATGGCGCGGATGAGGCGCGCGATCATCCAGCGCGGACCAAAGGGGAAGGGGTGGTAGTTGGGAAATTCGCGCGCAAAGGTGTCTTCGATGGGCTGAAGGATGTGGCGGATATGCGCGTCTGTCGACCCCCAGGAGTCGATACCCAGGCGGGCCTTTTTGTCCAGAAATGGTCGCAGATGCCGCTGCCAGGGCGAGTCGGTTCCGGCGTAGACGACGCCTTGCAGACCCAGATCTTTGTAGGTCCAGATGGCCCAGTGCGCCTGGTAGCGCCGGTAAATATCCAGCTGGTCGCGCAGCACTTGATAGCGCATGGCGTCGGCGTCGGACTCGCCGGTGAAGACTGGACCGAACTCGCCAATCCAGCACGCGACTCGGTGCTCCTGCATATAGGCTGTGCGCGCGAGAAAGGTGTCTTCAAGCAACTGCCGATCATAGTATTTGCCAGCAGTTACCCCTGGATAGGGACCGCCGGTAATCAGACCCGGATTGGCGTAATCATGCGCGCTGTAGACCACGCCCGGCCAGGGTTCCTCAAACATGAAGAAGTCCTGTGAGTAGCGGTTGCCCTCCAGAAAGAGCAGATGAGCGGGATCGATGGCGCGAACGGCCTGGTAGAGGCGACGATAGAAGGGCATCAGGCGTTCGCCGCTGACATCGCCCGGCTCGTTCATAAGGTTATAGCCGGCTACCCAGGGGTTGCCTTTGTAGTGGTCCGCCAGCGCTTCCCAGAGATGCACTACCCGGTCCTGGAAATGCCTGTGCTGCCAGAAGAGGGCCACGTGCGTGGGATTGTCGCTGTGCCAGGCCTGATTCTGATAGCCCGGTACGGCGTGCAGATCGATGATGGTGTAGATGTGATACCTGGCGCACAACTCGATAACGCGGTCGAGATGCCTGAAACCCTCTGCTTTGATGACAAACGGCTCCTCGTCTGACTCGAAGTGACGGTAATTGATGGGCAGGCGCAGCAGATTGAGGCCGAGCGAGGCGATAAAACGCGCATCCTCTTCGGCAAAAAAGACTTCGTAAAAGCGCTCGAAGAAAAACTCGTAGTTCTCTTTGCCCAGGACGGCCAGTAAGGCCTGGCGCTGGGCCTCTTCATTGGCTGGAAAGCCTGTGATAAAATTTTCCATGTTCATCCATCCGCCGAGGCCAAAACCGCGCAATTGGACGGGCTGACCGGCGGCGTTGACGATGGTGGCACCGAGAGTCGTGAGGGCGTGTATGTCCATGAAAACCTTTCTACCGTGGATCTATTTACTAAAGCCCGCGA
>DASZXF010001063.1:0-9340 GCA_035546055.1 Ktedonobacteraceae bacterium | reverse complement strand
TTTGCCGGGCAGACCTTGCCGCGCCTGGAACCGACCGGCGTGGCCGCCGCGCAACTCTCTATTATCCCCGGCAACGAGGGCGCTGAGCCGGAGCCGCAGAGCGGCAAAAAGGGACGCGCCCCCGCGCGCGAAAAACTCTGGCAATTGCTGACTCGTCATCTGCTCGGCTTCAGTCCGCTGGTGGCGCGCGAGGTGGTCTATCGCACCCTGGGAGATGCGGAGGCGCCGCTGGACGCTGTGCGGGACGCCGATGGCTGGGAGGAACTGGCCTGGAACGTGCGCGATCTGAGCGCGCTCTATGACACGCATCAGTGGCGTCCTCAACTGGTGGAACGGGTAAAACAGGGAGAACAGGGGGGCGGAGCTGGCGAGCCGCCTGTGCCGGTGGCCTTCGCCGCCTTTGTGCTGGAGCAGTACGCCGGGCAGCCCGGTCTGCGCGTGCGCCAGTCGCCGTCGCTCAATGTGCTGGTGGACGACTTTTACGCGGGCGCGGAATGGCGGGACGCCATGGGCAACGTGCGCGCTCCCATTAAGAAAGTGCTCCAGAGCCAGCGCGAGCGCTGCAAGCGCAAAGCGGAGATTTTGCGCAGCGAGATGGCCGCCAGCGAGGAGGCCAGCCGCTATCGCCTGCAGGGTGAACTGCTGCTGGCCCATCAAAACGACATTACGCAGGGACAGAGCCAGGTTGAAGTAGAGAATTACTATGCCGATCAGGACGCGGCGAGCACGCTGCTGATCCCGCTCGATCCGCGTTTTGATGCCGTGGGCAACGCGAACCGGCTGTTCAACAAGTATCACAAACTGCGGCGCGCCCTGGCCCTGCTGCCTGAACAGATCGAGCAGAACAACGCCGAACTGGCCACCGTTGAGCAATTCATCGCCGATCTCGACCTGGCTGAGAGTCCCGCCGAGGTTGCGCTGGTCAGGGCCGAGGTGCAGGGAGCTGGCTATATGCGCGGCAAGCCGGGCGAAAAGAAGATCAAGCAATACGCGAAGGGCAAAGGGAAAGGCAAGCAGGGCAAAGGCGGCAAGCCAGCCGCGCCCGGTGGTGGCGTGCCGCTCTACGTGCAGAGCAAGGACGGCTTTAGCATTCTGATTGGCAAAAACAGTCGTCAGAACGAGGAAGTCACTTTTCACCAGGCCAGCGGCGGCGATCTCTGGCTACACGCGCGCGGCGTGCCGGGTGCGCATGTCATCATCAAAGCGGGAGGCCGCGAGATTCCCCGCGCCACGCTCAACCAGGCCGCCACCCTGGCCGCCTACTATAGCCAGGCGCGCGGAAGCACCAGCGTACCCGTCGATTATACCTTGCAGCGTTACGTGCGCCACATGAAAAACGGCGGCCCCGGCATGGTCATCTACGAGCGCGAAAAGACCATCTACGCCGAGCCGTCCAGCCCCCAGGCCGCACATTGAACAATAACCCAGGCAGTCAGGGGAATGGAGCAGCAAGGCTGACACCACCAGCTTTGCTGATCCATGCTCCATAACTGTCTGGGCTATTGCTGCGCCAGTTGCAGAAGAAAAAGTTTATTGCCGGCGGGATCTTGAATGGCCAGCGTGTGGCCAAAGGGTTGCGCGGTTAGGGGATCGACGATGGGCACATCGCGGCTCTGAAGCTCGGCCTGGGTGGCCTCGATGTCGTCCACGTACCACCAGAGTTCAATATTGCTGCGCGGCTCGGATGGACCATCCGCTGACAGGGCGAGGGTCGCTCCCTGACCGCCGGGCGTGATAAACTGCGCAAAGTCTGGCCCCCGACTTTCCAGCTCAAAGCCCAGTTTTTCGGTGTAAAAGGGCAGAACCTGCTCAAGCGAAGGGACATGGATCAGGACAAATTGTAAGCCGTTTAACATCTTTCTTACTCCTTCTATAGTCTGTTGTTGTATACTTTCGATGAGATAAGTATGCCATGGGCCAGTGACAGCAGTATGGCAACAGCTCGACGAGTTTCAGAGAGGTGTTTGATTTTTTATCGTCAGGGGCTAATTGTCCCAGACACTTTTACTCATGTGCTGGCTATTTCGTTATGATAGAAGAAAAATCGGCCACTGGCGGGCAGGCGGTGATGGTGAAATGAGGTAGTGCGCTCGCTTTTTGCATGGAGAGAGTGGACCATATAAAACGAGAGAGAAAAAACCGGGAAGGCAAAAATGAGTATTTCAAAACGGCAGCGCACTCCTGTTATGCTGGCGGGTGGACCTGGAGAAGAGGCGAGCACAGACACCCCTGGGATCAATCCTGGGGAGCCAGGAGGCGCGGAGCGTGAAGTATGGTGGAAGCGGCTTTCACCGCTCTGGTTCTGTCTGTTGCTCGCGCTGGCCATCCGCATCTGGCTGACCATTCGCACGCATGGCACGCTGGACGGCGATGAGTCTCTGCTGGGGATTCAGGCGGAGCACATTTTGCAGGGGGAGCGCCCCATCTATTTCTACGGTATTCCCTATTTCGGCAGCCTGGAGGCCTATGTCGCCGCCGCCATCTTTGCCATCTTCGGTCCTTCAGTGGCGGCTCTGCGCGTCGAGGCAGCTGCTTTTGGCCTGATGCTGGTAGCGGCGACGTGGTGGCTGGCGGAATTGCTGGCCGGGGCAGCGCGTCTGCCGCGCTATGCCAGGCAATGCTTTACCACGGTGGCGGCCCTGCTGGCGGCTCTTCCCCCGCTCTATGATGGCATTGTCGAAATGCGCACCGGCGGCGGCTGGATCGAGTCGTTTGTCATTATGGTGCTGATTTTAATCTCGGTCTATCGCCTGACCACGCGCTGGCGCGAGGGAGCGAAGGCCGGCGAACTGGCCTGGCGCTGGGCCGTGGTCGGTTTTGTGATTGGCTTTGGCATGTGGATTTACCCGCTGGTCTCGGTAGCGATTGCCGCCTCGGCCCTCTGGGTAATCTGTGAGCGGATCGGCGCGATCCGCAAAAGCGTGCTGGCGGGCGAAAAGGCGCCGACCGCTATCTTGCGCACCCTGCGCCAACTGTTGCTGGTCGTGGCGGCGCTGCCGGCCTGTGCGCTGGGCTTTTTCCCCGGTATTATCTGGGGGATGCAGAACAACTGGGCCAACATTCATTATATCTTTGGCCTGGGCGGCGGCTGGAATTTGCAGCGTTTGGAGACTATCGCTAAAGTCAGTTCGCGCTATGTGGGATGCGTGGGACCGCGCGTGATTGGCGGCGCGACTCCGCTGGAGGGGCCGCTGCTGACCATGCTCCACGCGCCGCTGCTGCTGGCCGGGGTGGTATGTACGCTGGTTTCCCTGGCGCTGGTGCTGGTCTCATGGCGGCGGCGCAGCGAACTGATGCTGCGTGCGCGCGCGCTGGTGGCCCTGCCCGCGCTTTTCGGCATCTGTTCGGCGGTGCTCTACTGCGTGAGTTCGGCTTCGGCCTCGATCCTGCTCTCGTGTAATGCTGACTTCGGTGGACATTATGCCGCGCCGCTGGTGCTGGCTTTGCCCTTCTTCTTCGCCACCCTCTGTACGCTGGTTCTGCTGTTTTTCCGCGAGCGCGCGATCCGGCGCGAACAGCAGAGCGCCTCGACTGCTGCGAGCGCCGTCCCGACTCGTCGTCCCGGCTGGGCGCTGCTGGTCGTCTGTGTGCTGCTGGTGGCCTACCTGGCCGGTCAGGCAGCGACTTACGGCCTGACCAATCCCGATCTGGCTTTCCAGTCCGCCTATTGCACCATCGCGCCGGCCAACTATCAGCCGATCATCGCCTACATGGAGAAGGAGAATATTCGCTACGCCTGGTCGAGCAATCTGCTCGGCTATCAGATCTCCTTCCAGACGAATAACCGCATCATTCTGGCCGATCCGCTGGCGCTCATCCATCCCGATATCGCCATCAACCGCATCCCGGCCTACACCAACGCAGTCAACGATGCCGACCGCGCGAGCTTCCTGGTCTTTATCAACCACGGAGATGCGCACCCTACCCTGCTGCGTCTGCTGGATAAAGCTCAGGTGACGTACAAAACAGCGGTCTTCCCCTCGCAGCCTGGCGTCGATGTCATGGTCGTGACCCCGCTTAACCGCACAGTTTCGCCGTTTTCCTCACCAGACTTCGACATCTTTTATTGTCAGATCAAATAAGCGTCTGAAGCACGCCAAAGCGTTGCCTTTGGCGTGCTTCTCGCGGGTACATAGGAGACTGCTTTCGTGTCCTGCGTGGCCTGTTCTCGGTGCCCTGTCCTGCTTTATTTCATGCCCCAGGCGGTAGTCAGATGAACTCTGGCTACGAAGTCCGCTTGCTGCATGTCGGTGAGCATGTGCTGGCACAGGGCGTCGTAGTCGTCGGGCAGGCGGCTCCATTTGCGGATGAAAGGGGCCAGTGTCTCTGTACACAGCCGGATGTCTTCGTAAAAGAGCCTGCCGATGAGGGTCTGCGGACGATATTCCACCAGAGACGCGCGACTCTGCACCTGCTTGAGGCCAGCTTGCTGAAGGAAGCGGGCCAGTTCGCTGGTCAGGCGGGGCGTTTGAGGGGGAAAGAGGTGACTGGAGGCGTACAGGGCGTCTCGTAGTAATTGGAAATAACGTTCTCCCGCTTTGCTGTTCGTCTCAACCTGCACATCCGTCTCGGTCAGGCGAATCACACCCCCGCCGCGCGTCACGCGCCGGTACTCCGTGAGCACCTGCCGCCAGTCCCAGAGCCGTAAATAACTGAAGCCGAAGCGCTGATTGACCAGATCAAAATAACCATCGGGGAATCTGAGCATTTGCAGCGCGTCCATCGCGTAGAACTCTACGCGGTCGTGAACCTTGTACTGGCTGGCCTTATCGCGGGCGTGCCCAATCATCGCTTCGCTGATGTCCACGCCGACCAGTCTGGTAAATGTAGGATAGGCTCTGGCGGCCTCAATCAGCCAGCCGCCGGTGCCACAGCCCGCATCCAGGATGTGATGGAAATCTGTCAGGTCTTCCTGCTCTGCCAGTATTTCACCCATGCTGATGTTATACATGTCATCCTGGGTCTGCAGCCGGTGCAGTTCGCGCGGGGTGATGCCATCGGGTAAAACATACGTGCTCGGTCGCTCTCTATGCGTACCATAAATATCCATCATGCGCCTTGCTTCCTGTTGCCCATACTATGCTCTGCCTGCTAGAGCATGCCGTGCCATCCATCTGTAATTATACGTACCAACCTGTTCACTGTCTACGGTCGATTTGCCGAATTATCGGGCTTTTTATGGTGAATTATGCTCATTCGCGACCATAATTTGGCAGAAAAAATCTTGCTCTATTTTCTCTATAAAAGGAAATAAAAGTCTTTCTGGCGTATCTTCTCTATTTTACTAAAAATGCGTGCTTTTTAGCGCTCGCGCGAAGAGGGAATGCCCATCTCTTCGCGATATTTTGTCACTGTGCGCCGGGCCATTGGGATACCGCGCATGTTCATAAGGCGGGCCAGTTCGTCGTCGCTAAAGCGGTGGCGAGCCTCTTCGGAGGCGATGAGTTCGCGCAGAATATCTTTAACACCCAGCGAGCCGTCGAAGAAATCGGAAATGGGCATCAGGCGCCCGTTGGGCAGAAGCGCGTACTTGTTGGCGGTGGCCCGGCTGACTGTGCCCTCGTCAAGATTGAGGCGAGTGGCAACCTCCGCGCGCGTCAGAGGGCGCAGGTAACGCACTCCCTTCTCTAAAAACTCGCGCTGGTAGTCCACCACCAGCTCAGCTACCCGCTTCAGGGTGCGCCAGCGACGATGGATGCAATCGATGAAGAAGCGCGCCCGCTCGGCATACTGATTGACATAACGCTGAAATTCAGCATTGCCAGCGGGATCGTCAGGTGGGAGCAGATGCCGGGTATTGTAGCCCTGTCCGATGCGGAAATGGTAGCGCTTTTCTTCGATCAATTCGACCTCGTAACCATTTTCCGTTTGACGAATAAGGACATCGGGGCGTACATAAGCGGTGCTGGTGCGACTGGAATTGAGTTCGGCGCTGTAGCTATGGGCCGGGTAGGGATTGAGGGTTGTGCGAATGTAGCGGGCGGCCTGGCGTACATCCCGTTCGGGGATCTTCAGTTCGCGCGCGATCTCCTGAAACTGGCTTTTGCCCAGGCGATCCAGGTAGCGCTCGATCAGCAGCGTGACCAGCTCTTGCTCCTGCTGGTTCTGCTCGTTGAGCGCCGCGAGTTGGAGCAGCAGGCACTCGCGCAGGTTGCGTGCGCCGATGCCCAGCGGTTCGAGGGTTTGCAACTGGCGCAGCACATACTCGACGCGTCGCAGAGGAACCTCCAGGTGGGTAGCCACCTCCTGCGTGCTGATCTCCAGGTAGCCGTGTTCATTGAGATTGCCCACCAGTTGCTCGGCGATAGGGGCGTCATCAGGGGAGACGAGGGCTTCGAGTTGTTGCAGGAGAAGCTCAGAGAGGCTCTGGCCCATGGGAATGCGGGCCAGCGGATCGAACTCCTGATCTTCATCGTGCTCCAGCCAGCCGTAGTTATCCATATCGAAGGTGCGATATTCGCCCGGCTGGGGCCAGAGTTCATTGAAACCCTCTTCATGGCCGCTCTGCTCATGGTGAGAAAAGCTGGTTTCTTCTGGCTGTGAAAAGTTGCCGCAGGAGACGCAGCGCGCGCCCTGGATGACAGATCCGCAGAAGAGGCAGACGCGCTGTTCGCGCACATCCAGGGCAGGATTGTCGATCTGTTCTTGCGTGACCGTGTGTTCCAGTTCGTCGGCAGAAAGGTGCAAAATGGCACTTGAAGTGACAAGTCGGGCAGAGACGCGTAGGGCGTGTTCTGGCCTGGGCGTTGGCTCCAGTCGCATACTTTACCTCATCGTACAGAAACAAAAGACGCCTGTAGTTGTATGAGAAACATTCATCATCATGATGACTCGCCTGCTGGTGCCTGGCGGCTCGGCGTTGAGCTGGCACCGGGGAGATGCAGGCCTACATCCATCCTCGCTGTTGGAGCGCTGCGGAAGCGGCAGCCTGTTCCGCTGTCTGCTTGTTTCGTCCTTGTCCGGTGCCCGCGACCTGTTCACCCAGCAAAACCTCGACGGTAAATTCGCGGTCGTGGGACGGTCCTTCCTGGCTGGCCAGGCGATAGATAGGCGTGATGCCGTCGTGGGCCTGGGCCAGTTCTTGAAAACGCGATTTATTGTCCTTAAAGAGCCGTTTTTCGACGATATGATGAGCCAGCGGTTGCAGGCGTGGCAGGAGGTAGGCGCGGGTCGTTTCCAATCCCTGATCGAGATATAGCGCGCCCAGCAGCGCTTCAAACGCCGAGGCCAGAATGCGCTGACTGATGCCCGCGTTGCGCTCGCCTTTGCCAATGCGCAGATAGTGTTCCAGCTCCATCTCGCTGGCCAGCCTGGCCAGGGTATCGCCTTTGACCAGCATCGCGCGCACATCGCTCAACTCGCCCTCATCCAGCGCGGGAAAGGTGCGATAGAGAAAATCGGCAGTGATGCAGGCCAGGATGGAGTCGCCCAGAAACTCCAGCCGCTCATTGCACTGCTGTCCCTTGCCAGCTTTTTCATAGATAAAGGATCGATGCGTCAGGGCCATTTGCAGGAGAGATTCGTTCTCAAAGTGCAGACCTAACGCCTTTTCCAGAGTGTCATACATGTCTCAATCTCCAACTCCACCTTGGCCTTCCCTGGCACGTACTCGCTTCACCACTGTGGGTCGTGTCCTGGTTGTCCCGCGCGGCATGCGCCCGCGTGCCCTGGGTATCAGATCTGCCTGTGTGCCTGCGTGCGGGCGTGCTCTACTCAGGGCTGCGGGGCGCATCCCGGGGATGATTTCAGGATTGTAGCTTTCTCTTGCTCATTGTAACGCGTTTCTCGTGGCAGCGTCAACCACTACTGCACGGTTAAAAAGACCTGCGCGGACTCGGCGACAGAGGCTGTGACCTCGCCGATGCGCCAGAAAGACACATCGTCGCGTTGTGCCAGCTCCGGCCAGAGAGCCGGGTCGATGGCCGCGAACAGTCCGCCGGAGGTCTGCGGATCGAAGAGAATCTGCTGATCCAGTTCATCCAATGTCTCCGCGCAGCGGACATGGGGACGCAGGTGGCGTGCATTGCGTCCTGTGCCGCCGGGCACGCAGCCAGCCTCGGCGTAGTAGCGCACATTGGGCAGCAGCGGCAGGTGGCGATACTCAAAGCTCATGCCGACCAGGCTCTGGAGCGCCATTTCCCAGGCGTGTCCCAGCAGACTGAAGCCAGTGATATCGGTTGCCGCGTGAACCGCGTCGCCGGCCTCGACCAGAACTTCGCTGGCCCGGCGATTCAGGCGGGTCATCGAAGCCACGGCGGCTGCCATGTCCTCAGCCTGCACCAGACCCCGCTTTTGAGCTGTGGTCAGCAGTCCGGTGCCCAGCGGCTTGCTCAAAACCAGCACATCGCCGGGGCGCGCGCCGCCTTTGGTCAAAATCTTGCGGGGATGAACCATACCCGTCACGGCCAGTCCGTACTTCGGCTCGCTGTCCGCGATGGAATGGCCGCCGACAATCGCGCTGCCGGCCTGCTCAACCATCTCCATGCCGCCGCGCAGCACCTCGCTCAAAATGCTCGTCTCCAGGGTATCGGGCCAGGCCACCAGATTGATCGCCATCAAAACCTGCCCGCCCATAGCGTAGACATCGCTCAGGGCATTCGCCGCCGCGATGGCGCCAAAGGTATAGGGATCATCGACCACCGGCGGGAAAAAGTCAGCCGTACTGATGATGGCCTGTTGCTCATTGATCTGGTAGACTGCCGCGTCATCAATCGCGCCCAGGCCCACCAGGATCTCTGGCGGCACATCGCGCTGGCGCAGGGGAGAAAGCACCTCGGCCAGCAAATCCGCGCCAATTTTCGCCGCGCACCCGGCGCAACTGGCCAGTTCAGTCAGCCGGATTATCTGTTTATCGCTCATAAAAAGATCTTTCTGTAGTAGCCAACAAAAAAAGAGTTGCAACCTCCATTAAATCATAAAAAGACCGGTCTTGCCTGCTACTTGCGCGGGTATGGTACTCTATAGGCAGACTGGTGTGAGTAAGACAGGCAAGCGCGGACTCGTCAGAGTCCGAGGAAAGTCCGAACTCCACAGAGCAGAATGCTGGCTAACGGCCAGTGGGGGCGACCTCAAGGACAGTGCCACAGAAACATACCGCCCGGCTACCACGTGTTTGAGAGCAATCCTCTCCCTTTGGAGCCGGGCAAGGGTGAAATGGTAAGGTAAGAGCTTACCAGCAGGCGGGTGACCGTCTGGCTGGGTAAACCCCATTCGGAGCAAGACCGAGCAGAAGGAAGAAGCGGGCGCACGCGTCCGCTTCGCGGGTTGCTCGCCCGTCAACCTTCGGGTTGGTTGCTTGAGACAGCAAGCAATTGCTGTCCTAGATAGATGCTTGCCGCCC
>DASZXF010001062.1:0-2003 GCA_035546055.1 Ktedonobacteraceae bacterium | reverse complement strand
CAAAAACCCACCGCGAGGCCGTCCATCAGGAAGGCGAAGCGGCGCCTGATGGACGCTGGCAACTCCTTTAGGTTCAGCGGCAGACCTTTCATCTCTCGTTCTCCCCAGCGTCTTCTCACGTATCGCTGGCCTGCTCCTCCTGTTTGGGGCGAGGATCGCCGGCCTGCTCCTCCTCGTCAGTTTCCAGTTCCTCGCGCTCACCTTCTCCCTCGGTCATTCGGTCGTAGCGCACATTTTTCCAGACAGTGCCCGGTTGGAGGGTCAACTCCATGATGGTCAACCAGGGAATACCGCGCAGATCGGCACCGCGCAGATCAGCCCCGTGCAGTCTACCATAGCTCAAATTAGCGTCGATCAGCCTGGCCTCGCGCAGATCGGCTCCGCTCAGATCGGCCTTGTACAGTATGGCCTCGTACAGTTTGGCCTCGTATAGTTTGGCCTCGCGCAGATCGGCATCGCTCAGATCGGCCCCGCTCAGCATAGCTCCGCTCAGATCAGTCCAGCTCAGATCGGCCTCGTTTAACATAGCTCCGCTCAGGTCAGCATCGTACAGTTTGGCCTCGCGCAGATTGGCCCCGCTCAGATTGGCTCCGCGCAGATTGGCCTCGCTCAGCATAGCTCCGCTCAGATTGGCTCCGCGCAGATTAGCCTCGCTCAGATTAAGCCCGGCCAGATCGACTCCTTGCAGATCAGTCTCGCTCAGATCGGTCCCGCGCAGATTGGCCCCGGTCGGCAGAGCTTCCCACAGATAGACTCCGCGCAGATCAGCCTCGCTCAGATCGGCCCCGCGCAGATCAGTCCAGCTCAGATCGGCCCCGCGCAGATCAGTCCCGCGCAGATCGGCCCCGCGCAGATCAGTCCCGCGCAGATCAGAGCGAAGATCCACATTCTGACTCCGCCACTGGTTCCACTCTGGCACGCTCCGCCTGAGCCGTTGGATGTGTTCCTGATCTCCCATATAGTTCCCTCCCTGTTTGCTCTTTGCTCTGACTCTAGCAAGCACAGGAGCGAAAAGCAAGTATCCATTGCACGTGAGCGGGAAAACGCTGTACGCTCTGTGATCGATGCCATGTACCAGATGGCCAGGAATAAAGCGGCGGAGGAGCTGTCTGGAAGCTTCGCTTCGCTTGCCACGCGGCGGGGACGGTTGACAGAGGACGAGGCGAAACGAAAGGCTTGTTGCAGTGTAAAGCAGGAGAGGAGGGAACTTCAAGCAAGACCAGACCTTTGCAAGATGTTCAAGTAACCCTGGCCAGGGTTGAAACGTCATGCGTCGTTGGCGCATGACGTTTCAACCTTGAACGGCATGCTTTATAGAGCCACAATGCGGTAAGCAGCCCAACTGTTATCAGAGGCAGCCTGAGATCGTTCCGCCGGGGTCACGCAGGTATAGTCCCCGCCGAAAGCAGCGCGCCAGACGTAGCCATTCACGCACGTGTACGGACCGTAGGCGCCGTTGGGATTGATGCGGTAAGGTGCCTGGCTGTTGTCATAGGCGACCTGCGACCGTTGCGCCGGGGTCACACAAACCTGATCGTAGGGGTTAGCTGCCCGCCAGACATAGCCGCTGAGACAAGAGATGTTCGTGTAGGTCACAAGAGTGAGATGGGGGGACCAATTGCTGCACGCGTAAGTGTAGCAGGCTGCGACCTGGAACGTATAGCTTTTATGGGGATTGAGCACCAGTTGCAGGCTGCGATGATTCGCGGCTATCGGATCCCATGTGGCGCTACTGGGATAATAGGCATAGGAGGTCTGATTATCGACGGTGGTTGACACATAGAAGCCCGTCGCATCCCCCAGACCGAAGTATAAGAGCGCCACCTTTGAGGTGCCGCAGGTCATGAGAGCCGCGGCGATGTCTGGTGCCCACTGCCCGGAGAGGCTAAATGCCTCACCATACGTCGAATTGAGGGCGGGCGCGGCAGTATCAGCATCGTAAGAGATCCCATAAGCAGTGTTCCACCACTGCGTTTCCCCGCAACCACCGGAGTGTGGGGTCA
>DASZXF010001061.1:0-2017 GCA_035546055.1 Ktedonobacteraceae bacterium | reverse complement strand
TGTGCTGTTCAGTCTGGCGCAAATCTCCGCCCTGCCGCACGTCGTCACGGAACGACAGTTGCCGCGTGCCTATGCCCTTGATACCACTACCGAATACATGGGAACCCTGCTGGGACCGAGCCTGAGCGCCTTGATTATCGGCCTGGTTCCCATCGTTCAACTCGGCGCCATCCTGGCCTACCTGGTCGACAGCGGCTCGTATCTGCTCTCGGTGTTCTCGCTGCTCCTCATTCGCACCTCTTTTCAGAGCGAACGCACCGACCAGAGCGCCCGCCCCCGGCTCTACCGTGAAATCGCCGCAGGTTTGCGCTTTCTCTGGCAGCAGCGCCCCCTGCGTTTTATGGCCCTGCTCACCGCCCTGGTCAATTTCTTGCAGAGTCCCTTTGATCTCGTGCTGATCGTCCTCGCCCAGAGCCGCCTGCACCTCAGCGTACAGGTCATCGGTTTTGTCCTCAGCGCGGGCGGCGTCGGAGGCATCCTGGGAGGTATTCTCGCCCCCTGGCTGCGCGAGCGTCTGCGTTGTGGACAGATCATGCTCGGGGCGCTGATCGTCTGGTCAGGCGCGCTCATCATGCTCGCCCTGGCGCCCTCCATGCCCGTGGTTGTGGTAGGCAAGTTTTTGCTCAGCTTCACCTGGCCATCGTATGCCGTCGCCGTCGTCTCCTACCGACTCCAGCATACCCCGGATCATCTGCAAGGACGTGTCAACAGCGCCTTCCGCAATCTCAGCTACGGCAGCGAGCCGCTCGGATCAGCTCTCGGCGGACTGCTCCTCGTAGCCATCGGCGCGCAGGCGGTCATCGGCTGTATGGCCGCTGGCCTGCTGGCCTGTATCCTCCTCGCTCTCCTGACCGGCCTGCGTAAAGTGTAGGAGAACGCAGCGTTTATGGTGGTCAGGTAGCCTTGATGAATTCGTGTCTTTTTCCTGGCGGAAAACAGGCAAAAAAAGATGTCAGGTTTCGTGGCCAGAAGTGCGATATGTCTGACGGAATGGCCTTTTCTGTCATGGAGAGATGGTATAACTATGAGAGAATGCGAAGAAGGGACGCCTATGCGCGGGGAGTCAGAAGGAAAAACATCACTATCTGAAGCTTCTTTTCAGGCTTTGCTGGCGAGCGAGCGCGCTCGTCTGGTTGGTTTCTGCGCTCGTTTGACCGGCAATCCCGGCGCAGCCGAAGATCTGGCTCAGGAGACGTTGCTGGAAGCGTGGCGCAATCAACACAAGCTTGCTGAGGAGGATCGGACGCACTCGATTAATGGGGCGAAGTGGCTCTCGGCGATTGCGCGTCATGTCTGTTTGCGCTGGGCGCGCCGCCATGGTCGCGATCTCGCCCATCTGGCACAGTATACGCTCTCTGCCGCGAACGAGGAGGAGAACCTGGATCTCGCCAACCTGCCTGCTGACGGGGACGGTCTGGAGGTTGAGTTGGAGCGCGGGGAACTGGCTCAACTGCTTGATCGCGCCCTGGCCCTTCTTCCAGCCGCGACTCGCGCGGTGCTGATTGAGCGGTACATCCATGAATCTCCCCATGCTGAAATAGCTGAGCGCCTCGGATTGAGTGAGGACGCTCTGGTGCAGCGACTCTATCGCGGCAAGCTGGCTCTACGCCGTGTGATGGAAACGCAATTATCCGCTGAGGCCGCTGCCTATGGCCTGATTGATGCGCAGCGAGCAGGCGAGGAACCGCTTCAGCAGGAAACGCGCATCTGGTGCCCCATGTGGAATCAGCGCAAACTCATCAAATATTACGAACCTGCCAGCGGGAGCACCGGCTTTACCTGCCCTGACTGCTGGCAACTCGCCGCGCATCCCTTCCCGCAACTCTGGGAGGGCTTGCGCAGTCCCAGGTCCATTCTCAACCGTCAGTTAGCCGGTCTGACTACTTTCTACTGGTCGGCGCTGAACCAGGGAACGGTGCGTGGCCTGATGTGCGGCCATCTCTGCCGGGTGCGCGTCCTGACCTCTCAGGATAGGCCAGGGGTACCCGGCTCCCCATACGGTGTCCCCAGTCCTTAT
>DASZXF010001060.1:0-19656 GCA_035546055.1 Ktedonobacteraceae bacterium | reverse complement strand
TGACCTGACCAGGTGCCTGCGCTCGCTTCCCTGAGCCTCGCTGGCCGTTTTCACCGGCACTTCCGGCTGCTGTCCCACGATACTGGCCGGGTCAGCAGTTTCGGTCAGAAGCGGCACCAGTTCAAGCGGAGCGGCGATCTCCTCTGCTTCGGACTGGTCAGCATCAGCAGGGCGCGCATCAGGTTCATCATCTTCAATGCGTTCCTCTGGCCTGCTCTCAAAAGTCTGCTCGCCGGGCTGTGATTCGTCCATTATCTCAGGAGGCAACACGGCAGCGTCCCCATCCACTTCCACAGAGCATGTATCCCCATCCGCTTCATCTTCCGCCAATGTGGAACTGCTCGCTTCATACGCCAGCACAGCCTCTGCGGAATTGTTGTCCGCCTCGCGCTCAGTTTCCAGAGACACCGCAGCCTCGCCAGACTGTTCGATCAGCGTTTGCTCATCCTCCTCACCGGCATCCTCACTCAAGCCATTGAGCGACTCGGAAATAGCGACAAGCGGCTCCTCTGTATCGGCAGTCTCCTCCTCACTCAAGCCATCTGGCGATTCAGATAGAGAGGCAAGAGGCTCGTCAATAATGGCGTTCGTCCTCTGTTCTGACTCGTCAGTTTGCTCGGCGGCGCGTGTTGCGGCCTGTTCGCGCTCACCAGGGGTTGTATCCATTTGCGGCCTTTGTCCGGGCTTGCGCACAGGCTTTTTCCGCGCAGCCTGTGCGCGCTCGCCTGGAGTTATGTCAAGGCCGATTGCCCCTTCTTCGTCCGGTCTTTTTTTCGTCGATTTTCTCGGCATACTATTTGCTCTCCTGAAAGTACATATCTCCCTCTTTAACGAGGCAAGGGGGGCAAAGCGCACAACCTCAGAGCAAAGTCATGCATGGCTTAGCGCGTTTTTTCCGGCAAGCGCTTGATAGTGGCGATCAATTCAGTCGTTGAATGACCCGGCAGGTACGGAATCAGATGAACGGTGCCCCCATAGGCCAGCACCGACGCAGCTTCGGGCAGGCGCGCCAGGTCAGGCTCTCCCGCCTGCGCCCCGGCGTAATCACCGCCCTTGACATAGATGGCGGGTTGCAGCGCCTCGACAAGAGAGTTGGCGGTCTGTTCAGGAAAAATAACGACGTAATCCACGCAGACCAGGGCGGCCAGTATTTCCGCGCGTTCGTGGGCGGGCACCAGCGGTCTGCCCGCTCCTTTGAGTCGGGCCACGCTCTCATCGCTGTTCAGACCCAGGATCAGGAAATCGCCCAGTTCGCGCGCCTCCTGCAAATAGCGCACATGGCCGAGATGGAGCAAATCAAAACACCCGTTGGTAAAAACGCCCCGCTCACCACTCCGCTGACGGCGGCGCACTGCGCTGGCCGCTGCCTCCCGACTCAACACCTTGCCACCCGTCTCAGGTTTATTCATCGAAAGCCTCCAACAATTCCTCTGGTGTGTTACTGGCGCAGCCCAGGCGGCGCACCACCAGCGCGGCGGCGGCATTCGCCAGGTACGCGGCCTCGGCAAAACTCGCCCCTGCGGTCAGCGCCAGGGTAAAAGTCGCCGCGACGGTATCGCCCGCGCCATTGTTATCGACTACCTCGCTGGCGTGATGGTTGAGCGGGAAAATTGGCAGATGCAGCGGCTCCTGATTTTCCACGAAGAGGCTCATGCCCTCCTGACCGCGCGTGATGAGAATACTCCGCGCGCGGCTGCCGGTCAGCAGGCGGCGCCCGGCTTCGTTCAAATCTGCCTCATCGCGAATCTTCATCCCCGCCGCCAGCTCGGCCTCCGGCTGATTGGGCGTCAGAGCCGTCACCCCCTGGAAGCGGAAAAGCTTGCCATGCGAGTCCGCGACAATCACTTTGCCCATCTCACGCGCCAGCGGCAGACAGCACTCCAGCACCGCCGGACTGATCAGACCGTTTTCATAATCCGACAGCATCACCGCGTCCACGGTCGGCAAAATACGCTGAATGTAATCGATAATCTGTCCGCGACTTGGCTCACCTATCTCGGAGGTATCTACGCGATCAATGCGCACAATATGCTGACTCACCAGTTGAGCGTTGCCAGCCATGATACGCGTCTTGGTGGTAGTTGCGCGATTGGCATCGCTGATGACTCCCTCCTGATACATGCCCAGCTCGTCAAGCGCCCGGCGCAAACGCTGACCCGGCAGGTCGTTGCCCACCACGCCCGCCAGAAAAATTTCCGCCCCCAGCGTGCGCGCGTTGACCGCCACGTTGGCCGCGCCACCAGGGACAGTGCGCTCCTCGTTCAGTTCCAGAATCAGCACAGGCGCCTCGCGCGAAATGCGGGTAGGATCGCCAATCAAATACTCGTCGGCCACCATATCGCCGATGACCAGAATACGCTTGCCGGCAAAGCCCGCCACCAGCGTCTGCACCCGCTCGCTCCCCAAATGAAATGCGGCCTCAATTGCCATCTTGCGCTCGTCCTTTCACCATAACCTTCAAGGCAAAACGCGGCAAAGCCAGCATTCTGCGCCAGCGCCACGGCTCGCGGTAGAGGCGATACAGCCACTCCAGGCCCATTTTTTGCATGAGGCGAGGAGCGCGCGGCTTGCGCCCTGAAATAAAGTCATAGGCTCCGCCTACGCCAACCGCCAGCGCCACAGGCAAACGAGATAGATTACGATAAATCCAGAGATCCTGCGCAGGCGCGCCATAGGCCACGCAGAGCACATCAGCGCGCGCTGCCCGCACGCGCTCAATGATAGCCTCTTCTGCGGACGGATCGGGTGAGCCAGCATAGGTGCCGGCGATCTGGAGACCGGGGGCCAGGCTTTGCAAACGGGTCGCGGCCTCTTCGGCCACGCCGGGGGCCGCGCCCAGCAAATAGAGGCGATAGCCCGCGCCGGCGCAGCGCTGAGCCAGGGCCACCAGCGTATCGACCCCGGTAATGCGCTCAGGAGTCGGCGCGCGCAAATAGCGCGTGGCCCAGACCACGCCCACGCCATCGGCCACCACCAGCGCGGCGGCGTTGATAGCCTGGCGGAAATGGGTGTCGCGCTGAGCGGCCATGACAAATTCGGGGTTGACGGTAATCAATTGCTGGCAGGGCCATTGATCGCCGGCAGCACGCCGCCGCGCCACCATCGCCATCAGCCGTTCCAGGGCTTGCGCCTGCGTCACGCGATCTACTCGCACACCCAGCACATAGATCGCTTCTGGCTCCTGTGCGTGAGAAGACATCGATACCTGTGTTGACATATGCTTTTCCAAAAAGAATGCTTACCAGTTCATTATTTCGAGTTCAGAGTCGGTAATCAAGAGATCCGGGCGCGTCTCTTCAATATAGCGGCGCGCGTGATTCAGCACTTCTTCAGCGTGCTGGCGGCTGTTGCTGACACAGCTCATACCCAGCTTCGCGATCTGCCAGCGATCATTCTCACCTACCTCGGCCACGGCAATCTCAAAACGCTGGCGCACTCGCGCCATCACCGAAGAGATAACCTGCCGCTTGTCTTTTAATGAGTGGCTCTCTGGCAAATGCAGAGTAATTTCGGCAACACCTACAATCATATGTTACTTATGACACCGCCAGGCCTGTCTGGCTTACTCAGGCCGTTTTCTTCCATAAGGAAGAGATTACATACACTACAAATAACCCTCTGTACGAACACGGCACCAGTATAACATAAGTTCTCTTAAACCATCTCTTTTTTTGATTATTTAACACAAAATAGCCATAATTCCCACATTCGTCAGGCGAATTTTGTTGTGCCCCACCACTCATCTCTCCCTTTCATGTGGGATGGAACACAACAAAATCCGCCACCCATTCTAAAAGTTTGCCTGCTCTCGACTCTGTGTCCCTCGCTCTGCTACAATAAAGGGGGATATCCAGATGAAAAGGGAGGAGCTTTTTTATGTCAGAAATTGCCGAGGGAGAACGCCAGGCTTTTCCTATGAAGGGGGTGCCACAGCCTGGTCGCGACGAGGTTCTCAATCTGCCGCGCGTTCATATCTCCGCGCATCCGGTGATGCAGCACAAAATGACCGCTCTGCGCGACAAAAACACACCTCCACCAGCCTTTTACCGCCTGGTCAAGGAGATAGGCGCGCTGCTGGCCTATGAGGCAACCGCTACGCTCCACCTGGAAACGCAGGCTATCGAGACGCCGCTACAACCTATGGCGGGGCAACGTCTGGCAGGAGGCATCGGGATTACGCCAATCCTGCGCGCGGGTCTGGGACTCGCCGAAGGCTTTCGCGAAGTGATTTCTGAGGCACAGGTCTGGCACCTGGGTCTGCGGCGCGATGAACGCACGCTGCAAGCCCTGGAATACTACAACCGCCTGCCTCACCAGGTCGATCTCCAGGTCGCCTATGCCGTTGATCCCATGCTGGCAACCGGCGGCTCGGCCATCGACGCAATTAATGTCCTGAAAAAACGCGGTATCCCGCGTCTCTCGTATGTTTGTA
Source organism: Ktedonobacteraceae bacterium (assembly GCA_035546055.1). Classification (GTDB taxonomy): domain Bacteria; phylum Chloroflexota; class Ktedonobacteria; order Ktedonobacterales; family Ktedonobacteraceae; genus Paraktedonobacter. The sequence continues at coordinate 15,224 of DASZXF010001060.1, read as the reverse complement.
TCCTCGCCGCTCCCTACGGCCTGCTCAGGCTCTCCCAGGCGCATCCCGACATCGACATCTATATTGCTGCGCTGGACGAAAGTTTGAACGATCTGGGCTATATTCTGCCGGGCCTGGGCGATGCCGGTGATCGACAGTTTGGAACATTTTAAGGCTATGTCTGAAAATACACAGGATGAGTTTGCACAGACCTCTTCGGATACACCCGGCGAGGAGGCTCCATCCAATGATGAGATAACATCGCAAACAGAGCCATCGGCTGAGGAGGAAGCGCCGTCTGACACCGAGACGCCATCTGCGGAGTCGTCCTCAACAGCCGAAGCGGCTGCGACGCCGGAGCATTCCCTGCCGCCCGAAGCTCAGGGCGAGGCCAATGGCGGACCCCTGGGCTGCTGTCTGGGCGTCATGATCGGACTACTGCTCAGCCTTTCGCTGGCCATTCTCAGCCGCGCCTATGCGACATCTCTTGGCAATCTTCTGCAAGGCAATTTCTGGCTCCTGGGGCTGCTGGTGCGTATTCTGATGGGCATCATGGCCTTCGCTCTGGCCATCATCTGTGGCTATTTCGGCTGGCGAGTGGGCAAGCGCATCTACAAAGAATATGAGCCGCCCCCGGTCAGAACACGCCAGCGGCGCTCCAGCGCGAAAAAAGCGCGTCAAAAAGCATAAGCGAAGAAGAGGGTAACTATGCGTGTGGTCATTTTTTGTGATATGGAAGGTGTTTGCGGTATTCAGTCCTGGGAACAGGTCAACGGTGGACATCCCGCGTATGAGGATGGTCGCCGCCTCTATACCGCCGAGGTGAACGCGGCGGTGCGTGGCGCGCGAGCAGCCGGGGCCAGTGATATCATTGTGGTTGACTGCCACGGCGCGGGCGGCGGCTTTAAGTTCAAAAGCTTCCTCCCCGATAAACTTGAATCGGGCGCGCAATATGTGCTGGGCCATGCCTGGGCACGCTATACCGAGGCCTTTGAAAAAGGCTGCGATGCCATTCTCTTCCTCGGCGCGCACGCCATGGCCGGCACACCCGATGGCGTCCTCTGCCACACCGTCTCCTCCGAAAACTGGCATCACGCCTGGATTAACGAGACGCGCGTCGGCGAAAGCGGAATTCTGGCCGCCGTCGCTGGCTGCTGGGATGTGCCCGCCATCTTTGTCGCCGGCGATGAAGCCACCTGCCGCGAGGTGACAAAGCTGCTCGGCGAAGAGGTGGTCACGGCGGCGGTCAAAACCGGTCTGAGCCGCTTTTCCGCGCGCAATATGGCCCCGCGTGACGCCTGTACGCTCATCGAAATGCGCGTGGCTCAGGCTATCTCTCTGCGCAACTGGCCCAAACCATATAAACCAGCCGGACCGGTGACCTTCAAGGTTGAGGTGGCTACGCCCGATAATGTCAACGATTTTATCGGGCGCACCAACGTCAAAATTGAGGGACCGCGTACCGTTTCCTGCACCGCTGATAACTTCTGGCTGGCCTGGGACCAGATGTGGTACCGCTATTAAACACTCTCGTCCAGCGTGCGAAAAACTGAGATGCGCGTGCGCAGGAGGTTGGTCAGTTCGACCAGGTGAGCCAGCGATTGCTGCATTTCCAGCATATGCTGGGTGATTTCGCTGGTCATCTGCGTGATCTCTTCAACCGAGAAAGCTACGCGCCTGGAACCCTGCGTCTGGCCCTCGGTGGCGTGGCAGATTTCCGCGACCAGTTCAGACATCTGGTTGGTGATAACGCTGATCGCCTCCAGGGCCGCGCCGGTCTGAGCGACCAGTTCGGACTGCACCACCACCTGCTGAATGTTCTGCTCGACACTTTCCGCAACGGCGGCGGTTTCGTGCTGGATGGTGCGCAGACGGGTAGCGACTTTGCGCGTGGCCTCGGCGCTATGCACTGAGAGCGAGCGAATCTCCTGGGCAATCATGACAAAGCCCTGACCCTGATCCCCGGCGCGCACAGCCTCAATGGCGGCATTGAGAGCCAGCAGGTTCATGCGCGCGGTCAAATCGGAGATTTCCGCCACAGTGTCATTGATCTCCTGGCCACTTTCGCCCAGGCGCTTGATCACACGCGACGACTGGCGCGTGATTTCGCGCACCTGGCGCATACCGTCAATGGCGCGTCCAATCTGATTCTGCCCCTCTTCGTTGACATCCATGGCCTCCACCGAGACAGCGGAAATCTTCAAGGCGTTGTCGGATACGCGCTGCATGATCCCGGCCATCTCATCAATCGCCAGCGAAATATGCTGGACCTGGCGCTCCTGCTGATTGGCGTCCTTGACCAGCAAATCCGAGAGATGCTGCACATCCTGGGCGTGCTCATCCACCGCCTGCGTGACTAACTGCACTGTACCCAGAATGCTGCTGATTTCGCCGAGCGTCAGGTTAATAGCCTCGGCGACCAGCTTGAGCTTTTCATGGGAAACCTGGACTCGCACCCGCAAATCCCCACGTTGCACGCGCTCCAGATCATGACGCAGATCAAGAATCGCACTCTCCAGGGCCAGGCGCTCGTCCTCGCGCTCCTGAAACAGACGCGCGTTATCAATGGCCGTGGCGGCCTGCTGGGCAAATAACTCAACAATTTCAATGCGCTCCTCGCCGGGCACGCGTCCGTCGAGAGGATCGTCCAGCGAAATACATCCCAGCACTTTATGCTGGCGCGGACTGATGAGCGGGATAATCAGGGCATCGTCGGGATGCCAGTCACCCGGCTGATGATTCTCTACCTCGCCACCTCCCACGCTCATGATATCGCCGAAGAGATGGCGATAACCATGGGCGATAAAATAACTCTGGCTGATTTGAAATTCCGGGCGCATAAAGCGGAGAATATGGTCAACACGTAATGGATGCTCCCGCAACGTTTGCTGATCTTCCTCGGCCATACCGGCGAAGGCCATGAGCGTCATTAAATCATGCCCCTCCTCAATCAGATGCACCACGGCCTTTCTAAAGCCAGTACAACGATGGATGGACGAAGCAACTTGCTCAAGTACTTCCGATAAGCCCAGTTCCGCCCGCAGAATATTGCCCAGGCGAATTAATTCTTTCACCTGGCGCCCCTGTAATAGCTCGTCGTTCTTCGTAATTGGCAACGATGGAGCAGTCGGCGCATCATCGGCGGAAAGTTCGGGCGCCTCTGCAACAACCTCGCCCGCGCCCTGAACCCAGGCCAGGGGGCCGGTCTGCGCACGAATACGCAGACGCAAAGGTACAGACCGAACCGGCGGCTTTCCCTCAGACATTCCTCTTTTACCTTCCTTGGATTTCTATTTATCTATATAACTGTCAGGGCAACCTATGAGTTTCGCCCGCATCTTTCCAGGTAGCCATCAGGGCTATGAATGAGACCAGAGGACCGTGAGAAGGCAGCCAGCGAGCAAACCGGCGGTGATGCTGATTTGTTCGCTGGCTGCCTGTGCCTGGAGGCGCCGCTAACTCGTGCGCGCAGTGTTTGTCATTCGACTTCAGCGGCAGGGGCGGCCTGTCCGGTAGAGGTAAAGGCGCTGCCCAGGGTGCGGCGATAGTAGCCGCACAGGGCGCGCGGGAGCCGCCCCATGAGAAAGGTACCTTCGGGACGATGTTCTTCCTGGAGCACATGGCCACGCCGGTGAAACAGCTCAACCAGTTCGCTGCGGGCATATGGCACGACGATGCGCACCGACTCCATGCTATGAGCCAGCACATCGGCGATTTTCTCGCGCAACTCGTCCAGGCCACTCTGCTGAAGGGCCGAGATAGGTACAGCGTTTGGATAAAGTGAGGTATCCAGATCGCTATGATCCTCAAGCAGATCGACCTTATTCAAGGCGGTGACGCGTGGCTTATCAGCGGCATCCAGGCTGGCGAGAATCTCATTCACCGTTTCGCTCTGTTCAATCGCGTTCTCATGCACCACATCGACCACTTCCAGCAGCAGATCAGCCTCGATGACCTCTTCCAGGGTAGCGCGGAAGGCGGCAATCAGACGCGTCGGCAGCTTTTGAATAAAGCCAACCGTATCGGTCAGCAGCGCCTCCTGATTGTTGGGCAGGAGGATATGGCGGGTTGTCGGATCGAGAGTGGCGAACAGTTTATTCTCGGCCAGCACCTCGGCGTCAGTAAAGGCATTGAACAGGGTTGATTTGCCACTATTGGTATAGCCGACCACGGCCACGACGGGGATAGCACGAGCGGTACGCTGCTGACGATGCACTTTGCGCTGTTCGCGCACCAGATCGATCTCTTCGCGCAATTCGGCGATGCGCCCGCGAATGCGCCGGCGGTCCATCTCCAGGCGAGTTTCGCCGGGACCACGCACTCCGATAGCGCCGCCAGCCGCGCCAGCTCCAGCGCTGCGCGAGCCACCTGCCTGGCGCGAGAAGTCCGCGCCCGTGCCGGCCAGGCGAGGCAGACGATACTCAAGCTGAGCCAGTTCGACCTGCAAACGTCCCTCGCGGGTATGAGCATGCTGCGCGAAGATATCCAGGATAAGGGCGGTTCTATCCAGCACACGGGCATGCAGGAGTTTTTCCAGATTGCGCTGCTGGGAAGGAGAAAGTTCATCATCAAAGATCACCAGATGAAACCCGGTGCTCTTCTCAAGGTCCGCCAACTCTTGCGCTCGCCCTTTGCCAATATAGGTCGCGACATCGGGATGGCGCAAGCGCTGGATCATCGTACCGACCACCTGGGCACCGGCGGTACGCGCCAGGGTACCCAGTTCATGCAACGAATCCTCAACACTCCACAGACTCTCGCTCTCATCCTGCTCAACCGCCACCAGATACGCGCGCTCAGACTGCGTGTGCGAGGGTGCATCAATCAAACGCTCGTGTTTTGTCGTAATCAAACCTCCACTGTGATTAGAAATTGCCAGATTCTCTTTTGCCTTATTCTAACACGCTGAGCGGAGAAAACAAGCCGAACTACTTGAGCGTGGGCACCAGGGGCACCACTTTAATAAACCAGCCATTGACCCGCGCGAACAGGCTATTGCTCACCGCATCATCGTAAAACTGCTGCCAGCTCTTAAAGGTATCCACGTGGAACCCCAGTTGCTGAATCTGCGTCTGATCAACCACGCTGAGGAAATGTCCCAGCACCAGCAAGAAGACCACCCAGAGCGCCCAGGCCTCAACAAAACCAACCACGCCACCCAGCAAGGCATCGCCTGAACTGATAAGAGGAATATGCTTGACCGTACCGCGCACGGCCCTGGCCACTGCATGAATCACGATCACCGCCACGATAAACAGAAGAATATAGGAAACGAGCGGATTGAGTTCCAGACCATTCTTCGCCAGCGCCGCCGTCAGTGTCGGCCCGAAAAGCAGCGCCACGCCCACCGCCACCGGCAAACTGAACAGATTGACCAGACTAAAAACGAAGCCATTCCGCAGGCCATTCAACACCAGCAACACAATAGTAGCCAGGAAAAGCACATCGATGATGCTTAGTGAACCGAGCATAGTTTCTCCTCCAGCAATGCAAAGTCAGACACATGTCATTGTGTCTCATATGGAGAGACGTTTTACGCCCGGCACTTATAACAAAGCCATTGTCTAATAGCTCACAATTCTGAAACAAAGTGTGTCAGACTGTCTCATCTCCCAGTTCAGCAAGAAGGAAAATCCTGCAATAACAGGTGATATTTACTAAGAGAAAACTGGTTATAACAGGAGTGATATTGAATAAGTTACACGCAGGAGTATACTGTAAATATGCGAGAGAAGAAAGTTGACGTATTCACTAGAATAAATGTAGAATCAAAACAGTCTGGAAAAACGACACATCTTCTTCGCGCCCATAACACATTCTCTCCTACATCCTGTATACAGGGCGTGGGAGAGCGAGGAGAATAAACATGCCTGAGCAATCTCCACCGACTATATCTCGACGGCCTGTTGCCAAAAAACGGAGCAGTACCCATAAGAAAATCAGGTTGGAGCGTCTGGTTGTACGCAACCTCAAAGCGCTGGATCAGTTGGAAATTGATTTGCCGGCGCCAGAAATGGCAGCCGATCCAGATATCTTTGTGCTGGGCAGCAAAAACGGCCTGGGAAAGACCTCTTTTCTGGAGGCCTGTTTTATCGTGTTTCTCGCTACTCTGGCCTCGCGTGGCATGTCCTCTTTTTCTCTCAACCTGGATATTAGAGAATATATCAGACCATTAATCGATCTGCCCGATATGCTTGTCAGAGCCGGTGCAAGACAGGCAGAGCTGGAGGGAACATTCTCCATTGGCAGCAAAACAACAGCCAGATTAAATGTCGTCCTCGAACGAAATGGCAGGGTTACAATTGAAGGAAATACAGCTGCGTTCGCCAGGGCGATCCTGTCAGAGGAGCAGAAAAACCAGGCTTATATCCGTGATGCCATTTCACGGTTCGCACATCTTCTCGCTGGCCTGAATAATGATGCGCTGGTACTTTCGCCTTACGCCTACTTTCATAGTTACCGAAAAGTGCAGGAAGGCAACTTTGAGCTGAATTACCTTCTCGAAAGCAACCGTCATCGCCTGAATACAAGACCCTACCCTCCTCCCAGCACATTCAAAAGAGAAATTATTCAATTACTCATGGGAAGAGGAAATATCATCGAAGATCTGAGCCATACCGAAGCAGAGACAATGCTCAATCAACTCCAAACACTGATGAGACAATATGCAGGAGGACATATTGAAAAGCTGCGCATTTCTGATGATGGCACAGTTGGCTTCCCCATTATTCCCATTGACGGCGGTCCCTCTTTCGCTTTCGATAGCCTCAGCTCTGGACAAAAAGAGATCATCTCTACCCTTTTCTTGATCTGGCGAAGCACAAAAAGCCTGCCAGGAATTGTACTCATCGATGAGCCAGAGCTACATCTCAATGCCGAATGGCACCACAGCTTCATCAACTCGCTTTATGAACTCGCCCCTGAGAATCAGTATTTGCTCGCTACTCACTCCGAGGATATTGCGGCCTCTGTCGACAAGGAGCGGAGAATTCTTTTTCAATAAAGGAGGAAGCCAACCAGTATGGTTGATATCAAACGTGGAGCGGAACCAGAGGGCTTCAGACAAAATGCCGAGCATACGCTCTTTGTAGAGGGTGGCAATGATAACGCAATAGATCCCGAAGTACTGAAGCTCCTTCTCAAGAATATTCCTATTCAGATTAAAGCTATGGGGCCTTCGTCCCATATCCGCAGTGTCGCAGAAGCCCTGCATAAACACCATCCTCACTATTACTTTCTTGTTGACCGGGATCACCATCACACCCAGATGGTCGAAAAATGTTGGGAAAGTTTTCCCAGCCCTGATACTTGCAATCTGCTCATCTGGCGTCGCAAAGAACTTGAAAATTATTTCCTGATTCCTGATTATCTCAGTAAATGCGACTATATGCAGGTTGAGGAAGACGAGCTACAGCAATTCATTTTACAGGAAGCGAGCAGGCGCGTTTATCTGGACGCCGCCAATATGGTCATTATTGGTCTGCGAGAAGACTTGAAAAAGCAATGGATCAAAATTTTTTCCAATACTCAGCTTTTCACCTCGAAAGACGCAGCCCTGAATCAGCTATTAACATGCGCTGAATTTCCTCAACATGTATCGCATGTTTCCAAAAAACTGCACAAAGATGAAATTGTTCAGCGCTTTGAAACTATCCTGCAACTCTTTTTTGGAAGCCAAAAGGCATTGGCATATTCTCATGGCTCGTGGTTGGAAATGATCAGCGGCAAAGAAATTCTTAATTCTGTCATTAATCATTGTTTCCAGGTAAAAGGTGTGAGAAGGATTTTGCAGGGAGATGAGGCGCGCAAAGAGGTTATCAAAGATCTACTCAGGCTTCCTTTGAACGAACAGCCTGATGATTTTCAAGAATTACATTCACTCATATCAAAACAAACTATCAGTCCTCCCACATATTTCTGAGGCGGCGCCCGCCGCTTCTTGCGCCCCCCTTTTGAGATGAGGTATGGCGAGTGTTGCGCGCTCGTCATACCTCATCTTTTCCCCTGCGGGGAGGAACAACGCGCTCTTGCCGCGTTGAGAACATGCAGGAGGACTGATAAATCCTACATCTTGCCGGCGGCTTGCTGGATGAGCGGGAGCAGCCAGAAGGGGACGACGGTGCCCATAACCAGGGTGCCAAGCACAGCCAGGGTCAGAGCGACTCTGGTGGGCCAGGCGGTCAGTTCTTTTTCCTCGGCGGGCGCCTCTTCGGCGAGCAGAGGAGCTTTACGCGGCGTGGCCGGCGCGGCTTTGACCGCTACGGCGGTGGCGGCACCAGCGGAGCGAGCAGAACCGCCCCGATTGGCGGCACTGGCGCGGCTGGCGCTGGCAGCGCGTTTGCCGGGCGCGGGCAGCGGACCGGAGACACGCGATGACGCAACCGGGACCACCTCTTCACGCTCCATGAACATAGTGGCGATTGGCCGCAGATAGTAGTACATGCCCAGAATACTGGCCAGTACGCCGATGATGAGCAATTCGGGATGGCCAGAAACCAGGGCGGCATAGAAGATGTAGTACTTGGCGGCAAAACCGGCCATGGGCGGGAAACCGGCCAGAGAGAAGAGGAAGAAGGCCAGCAGACCAGCCAGGACAGGCTGGCGCCGCCAGAGACCGCGCAGGTCCGCAGCTCCGGTACCGGAATTATCCTTCTTCTCCAGTACGGAGATCACACCAAAGGCGCCGATGTTGAGGAAGGTGTAACAGAGCAGGTAGAAGAGAATGGACGACATGCCCAGCCCCGGCAGGGTGGTATTGCTACCAACCACAATGCCAATCAACAGGTAGCCGGCGTGCGCGATACTGGAGTAGCCCAGCATACGCTTGACATTGGTCTGCACCAGGGCCATGAGGTTGCCACCCACAATGGTCAGGATGGTAATGGCCCAGATGGCCGGCATCCAGTTCGTATGCAGGGGCGCAAGCACAATGGTAAAGACACGCGCGAAGGCGATGATCGCCGCCGCTTTGGTGCCCACCGACATAAAGGCCGTCACCGGAGCGGGCGCGCCTTCGTAGACATCCGGCGTCCAGGCCTGGAAAGGCACAGCCGAGACTTTGAAAGCGAAGCCCACGGTCAGCAAACCCATGCCGATGAACAGCAGGATGTTGGTCGTCGCATGTGCCTGCAAGAACGCGGTGACCGCCGCGAACTGCGTCTGGCCGGTCGCGCCATAGATCATGGCCAGACCATACAGCAGGAAGGCCGAGGCAAAAGAACTCAGCAGGAAATACTTCATGCCGGACTCTTGCGAGGTGGCGCGGCGCGCGACATAGCCGCACAGCACGTAGAGAGCCAGCGAGAGCAGTTCCACACCGACGAAGATGATCAGGAAGCTCTGCGCCGCCGCCAGGATCATCATGCCAATAGTCGCCAGCAACAGCAGAGCATAATACTCGCCCTGGTGAATGATTTCCTGGCGCTTGATATAGCCCGGCGAGAGCAGAACGGCCAGGATAGCGGCACCGGTGACAATACTGTACGCCAGCATGGTACCCTGATCAGAGGCCAGCATCCCATTGAAGGCGGTCTGATGATCGCCAACAATAAAGAGGACTATCGACGCGGCCAGCGCGCCCAGCAGTCCCAGCACACCCAGTAAGGGCAGCAGCAAAAACGAAAAGGGGATGGACGCGCCAGGGAGCTTTTCTAAAGCCAGACGTGCTTTCGCGCCCTGTGGCAGCAGCAGATCCGCCAGCAGCGTTATCAAGCCCATCCCTACCAGCACAAGCAGGGGCGCGATGCGCACCCAGTCGCTGGCTGATGCTACATATGAAAACGACATAGAGTACCCCCAGAGGGTTCGGGCACGCCAGCTCTGTTCGCCCGGCGCGCCCGAACGCCTACCTTATTAAGGCGCTTCCAACAATATGAAATGTGTGTTGCAACGTGTTGACAACTGACGGTTCCATGACGGATGTCAGCGAGTTCGGCACGAAGCCAATCACCACAATTAAAAGCAAAAGCGGCAAAACAACGATGAACTCACCGGGCTGGATATCTCGAAACTGGCCTTTGCGCACCAGCGAAGCGATATGCCCTTCAGCCTGACGCGCACCCGTCATCACGCCCTGGAAGAGGCGAATGAGGTACCAGGCCGCCGGCACCACCACGACGGTTGCCAGCACGCCCAGGACCACGCTATGCTGAAAGACTCCCAGCAGGGCCAGGAACTCGCCGGTGAAGCTGTTCAGGCCGGGCAAGCCCAGCGACGAGAGGCAGACGATCAGCAGCACGACGGCCAGTACCGGCACGCGTAGCGCCATCCCGCCAAATTCCCGCAGATCGCGCGTGTTCGCGCGTGCCTCGATATAGCCGACAATGAGGAAAAGCGCAGCGGTGGTGATACCGTGGTTCACCATTTGCAATACCGAGCCTTCGACCCCCTGCACATTCGAGGCGAACATGCCCAGCATGACCACGCCCAGGTGGCTGATGCTCGAATATCCCAGCAGACGCTTCATGTCGGTTTGCGTCAGAGCCAGCAGCGCGCAGTACAGAATACCAACCACGGCCAGCACGCTCAAAAGCGTCGAGAACTGGGCAAAGGCCTGCGGAAAGAGCGGAATGCAGAAGCGCAGGAAGCCATATGCGCCGGTCTTCGACATGGCTCCGGCCAGCATAGCGGTTACAGGGAATGGCGCCTCGCTATAAGCGTCCGGCAGCCAGCTATGGAACGGGATGAACGGTACCTTGATGGCAAAGGCCAGCGCCATGGCCAGGAAAATCCAGGTCTGCACCGCCGGATCAAGCTTTGTGCTCATCAATTGGAAAAGATCAAGCGTGTAAACGCCGGTTGCTTGCTGATGATAATAGCCCAGCGCGACGATGCCAGCCAGCATCAGCAGACTACCCACGGAGGTGTAGAGCACAAATTTGAGGGCGGCATAAATGCGCCGTTCGCCGCCCCAGGCGCCGACCAGCAGATAGGCCGGGATCAGCATCAGTTCCCAGAAAATGTAGAACAGGAACAGGTTGGTGGCCAGGAAAACGCCCAGAATGCCGCACTCCAGCAGGAGCATAAAGGCCATGTAGTTCTTGAGCCTCTGCTCAACGCGCAGAGAGGCGCCAACACAGATGACCGTCAGCAGCGAGGTCAGCGCGACCAGGAGCAGGCTGATGCCGTCCACGCCCAGGCTATAGCCCAGGGTGAAGCTGCCGGTTGAAACCAGCGTAATATTCTCACTCTCCCGAGCCAGAAACGTGCTGTTAAAAGACGCGCCGATGATCGAGCTACTGGCCGAGAGATTGACCTGCGCGTAGGCCAGAAACAGGGCAAAGACAAAGATCAGATCGAGCAAAGCCACGCCCAGGGCCACGCCGCGAATCGCCCTGGTCAGGCGTCCAGGCAGCAGCAGCAGGACGATGCCCCCCAGCAGGGGCAGAAACACAATGGTTGATAACAGCGGAAACATCCCTCTACCCCCTTACAGCGTAATAGATGACGAGCAGAACAACGCCGAAGAGAATGGCGAGGGCGTAGTTGCGCATATAACCCGTTTGCAAACGGCGCAGGCCGCCACTGACGCCACGTGTCACCCAACCGATGCCACGGCTGCCTCCGTCCAGCAAACCTCCCTCAAGCAGAGAAGTTGCTGTGCGACCAAGCCAGAGCAGGGGATTGATGATGATCGCGGTACACAGCTCATCAATGTAATATTTGTGCAAAACCAGCTGGTAGAGCGGATTTTTGCTCTCTTTGTACTCAAAGCCACGCCGATAGCGCTGCCAGGCCACCAGAATGCCCAGAACGGCCAGTACCAGGCTGACGCCGGTCGAAATCCACTCCTGGCCAATGCTGAGAACCGGTTCGCTGACCGTCACACGCGTCCACTCAGAATTGGTGAAAACCGGACTCAGGAAGTTCGCAAAGAGATGCCAGCTCTCCCGGCCAAAGATGGAGTACGAACCAACCAGACCGCCGATCACCGAGAGGACCGCGAGAATGATCAGCGGTACCGTCATCACATTCGGCGATTCGTAGATGGCATAGAAGCCGCCGCGTCCCACGCGATGTCCCTCTTCTGCTTCATCCACATCTTCCGGCTCGTCGTGGCCATGCGCCAGCGGACCCAGGCCGCGATAGGTGCCAAAGAAGACGGCGAAGACCAGGCGGAACATATAGAAGGCCGTCAGAGCAGCCGTCAGCAGGGCCACGCCCCACAGAACATAGAAGAGGACGCCGCCACCATTCACAGCCTCCGCCAGCAGGGAGCCGATGATATCGTCTTTACTCCAGAAGCCGGCGAAAGGAATAATGCCGCTAATAGCCAGAGCCGCGATCAGGAAGGTCCAGTAAGTGATTTTCAAGCGATGGCGCAGGCCGCCCATCTGGCGCATATCCTGTTCGCCGCCCAGCGCGTGAATGACCGAACCGGCGCCCAGGAAAAGCAGCGCCTTGAAGTACGCGTGAGTGGTCAGATGGAAAACGCCGCCGGTATAGTTATGCGCGCCCTCAGCCATAAACATATAGCCAAGCTGGCTGATGGTCGAGTAGGCCAGCACGCGTTTGATGTCGAGCTGCGTCAGGGCAATCGTAGCCGCGAAGAGAGCCGTTGCCCCGCCAATGATGGCCACGGTCGTCAGCGCGGCGGGAGACACCTCAAAGAACGGATTGGCGCGGGCCACCAGGTAGACGCCAGCTGTGACCATGGTAGCCGCGTGGATCAGGGCGCTGACCGGCGTCGGACCCTCCATGGCGTCCGGCAGCCACATGTAGAGCGGCAACTGAGCGGATTTCGCCGCGCAGGCCACAAAGAGCAGCAGACAGATCGCTGTGGTAATCCCCACCGAAACCCCGTTCTGCGTCACCAGGCTGAAAACACCCGCGTAGGTCAGAGTCTTGTAGTTCTGGAAAATCAGGAAGATAGCCAGCATCAGGCCAAAGTCACCGATGATATTGATGACCAGTGCCTTGCGAGCCGCCGCCACCGCTGCCCGGCGAGTGAACCAGAAGCCAATCAGCAAAAACGACGCCAGACCAACCAGCGCCCAGCCGACCAGCAGGAAGAGGAAGTTATCCGCGCTAACCAGCAGAACCATAGCGAAAATAAAGAAATTCAGGTAGGCGAAGAAGCGCCAGAAGCCCGAATCTTTCGCCATATAGCCGGCTGAATAGATGTGGATGAGCAAACCGACCCCGGTGATGACCAGTAACATCGTCGCCGACAGAGGATCGAGCAACAGACCAAAGCTAATATTCAGAGGAATATTATTGTTCAGCAGACCCGTCGCCACCGTACCAGAATTGACCCAGGTAAAGCTCACCTGATCGCTCAGGCGCGCGGCATCGGGCGTTGTTTGCAGCATGGAGAGAAAGCCGATAAGGGCGAACAGAAAGGCCAGCCCCGACGCACCCCATGCAATCGAAAGTATAGCCGGGCGTGGTAACGCCTTGCCAAACAGGCCCAGGAGAACAAACCCGAGCAAAGGCAAGACCAGCACCCATACTGTGAGATTTGTCATTACTTAGCCTCTCAACACATTCAGCTCATCGACATTGATATTGCGGCGGGTACGGAAAATCGAGACGATGATAGCCAGGCCAACCACAACCTCAGCCGCAGCAACAGTCAGAACGAGAAACACGAACATCTGCCCGTCCACGGAGTCGAGATAGCTCGAAAAGGTGATGAAGGACAGATTGACCGCGTTTAACATCAGCTCAATAGACATGAAAATAGTCAGCGGGTTGCGCCGAACCAGCACGCCGGTCACGCCAATGGTAAAGAGAATGGCGCTGACTATCAAATACCAGTACATTGGTATTGTTTGCATAGACACTCCTCCGCGCTCACGCGAGCAAGTAGCATTACTTCTTCTCGCCTTGCGCCAGACTGCGCCGCCCCAGAACCATTGCGCCCAGCAGGGCGACAATGATGAGCAGGCTGGTAACTTCAAAGGGGAAGCTAAAGCCGTGGAACAGCGCTGTACCGAACGCTTCGGTATTCCCCAGCGTAGTGACGTGCGCGCTCAGGCTGTTCGCTCCAGTGGTTTTCGCCGCGTTATCGATGGTGGTGTTGGTGATAAGCAGATAGCTCAGCGCGCCCACCAGAACAAAGCCCAGGGCGGCAGCGATGCCGCGCTGCCAGATACGGCGATCAGGCGCCCTGACATCCCCCGTCTCCTCCGAGGCCAGCATGGTCACCACAAAGAGGAAGAGGACCATAATCGCGCCCGCGTAGATCAAAACCTGCACCACGGCGATAAACATCGCGCCCAGTTGCAGGTAGAACAGCGCCAGAAAGAGCAGGGTCAGAATCAGGCTCAGGGCGCTGTGAACCGCGTTTTTAAAGAGAATCACGCCCAGGCCGGACGCGACAGTAGCCACGGCCAGGACAAAGAAAGCAATCAGGTTAGGTACAGTGGCTATCATGAGTGTTTCTGCTCCTTCGCCTGCTGAATGGGCCGCCGATCCTGGTCCTGCTCCGGGTTGGCAAACAGCACTTCGCGCTCGGTTTCTATGGTACCCAGACCAACAGCCGCCGAACTGGCCCGCGAGCCATCGAAGACCTGCTCAGCTTGTGGCACCGGCTGATCAGCCTCGGTGGGAGCCGGCTCCAGCCAGACAGCCGCCGAACCAACGGTGGACTGACCTTGCGCCTCCAGCAATTGCTCTTTGTGGTAAACCAGATCTTCAGGATGATATGACGCCAGCTTGTAATTTTTCTCCAGCGTAATCGCCCCGGTCGGACAGGCCGCCTGACAATAGCCGCAGAAGATACAGCGCAACATGTTTACATCAAAAACCTTCGCGTAACGCTCGCCCGCTGAAACTCGATTGGCGTCAGTGTTCTCCTCGGCCTCAATATAGATGGCGTTGGCAGGACAGGCTCCCGCGCACAGATAGCAACCCACGCAGCGTTCCAGCCCGTTGTCGTAGCGATGCAGCACATGCCGCCCGCGAAAGCGCGCCGGCAGTTCTCGCTCTTCTTCGGGATACGAAACCGTGGTCGGCTTCTTACCGATATTTTTCAGGGTCGTTGCCATACCCTTGAGAATGTCGAGTGACATATTCGCTCCTTATGAGTCCTTCTTCAGGCTCTTCAGCACCAATACTTTGATGTCTGGAATGATTGATAACTGCGCATCGTTTGTCAAGAATGCTGATGCCCCGAAGAAATTGCTGTAGCAACTTGAATAGCATCAGGCGTTTTGATCGCTGGATAAAGTGCTCTTATGTAAACCCTCTAGCCATCCCATGAAGCCCGCTCTTGCTTTAGAAATTTATCAACACCTTCTGCG
>DASZXF010001059.1:0-3823 GCA_035546055.1 Ktedonobacteraceae bacterium | reverse complement strand
CGCGTACAACCTCCGCCTTTGTGGACGCAGAGAGGCGCTCAAAAAGGGGAGACGCTCCAGCGCTGGGAAGCTCTGTGATGCTCATAAATTTGCTCCTTTGGCGTGGTCAGGCCCAGGCGCCGTTACGAGGTAGTCAACAATGCTCCTATGAGCATAATACCATGCGAGAAGCCCAATTGGAAGCAGCCAGGCCTGCCGTTTATCTCGCACATCCCCCCTGGATGTCCCCTGATGGGCCTCAAGATGTGCGCGAGAGCCACCAGCCGCCAATGAGTGTCCCCACAAGGATGAGCGAGAGAAAGGCAATCAGCGCTATGGTCCAGCCGCCAGGATTGTTGCTTTGCGGCGTCGGCGGGTCTGATGGTGGACTTGTCGCTTGTAATGCCGGGTCTGGAGACGCCGTACCTTCAAGAGGAGGCGTGGGAGTCAGCGGAAAGCTAATCTGGCTCCAGGGCGGTTGCGTTCCCGAACTGACTGGCTGGTTTGGGGAGCCAGTGCCCGGTGAACTGGTCGTTCCCGGTCCGGGCGTGGCGGTTGGTTGTGGCGTCGGCGACTGAGCCTGGCCGATGCCGTTGTTGCTGGCGTCAATCGTGGGACTGCCGGCGTAGAGCCACGTTGCCGAGCCATCGGGTGCGCGTGCATAAGACTGATCCGGCTGAAGTTCAGGCAGTACAGCCTGATCGATGGTAACGCCGCCAATGCTCAGGGTGATATTCCAGTTGGCAGGAGAGGGCGTTGTTTGTCTCTCCAGCGGGAAAATTACCAGGAAACCGTTCGCCGCAATCGATGCGCCAAAGGGGAAATAAATGCTGGTCGCGCCCCCATTCAACGAGAGCACCGCATGGGCCGCATAGAGATCAAGAGCCTGCTTTTGCGGATTAAAAAACTCAATCCACGCGTCATTCTTTTGTGAAAACACGGTTGCAGGTTCCGAGCAATTCCAGTTTGACTCGGGCTGTGATACGGCCTCATTAATCAGGACGCTGCCAGGAAGTGCCTGGGCTGGAAGCGTGTTTGAGATCGGAGGCGGCACATCAGGCGCACATCCATGTGTTTGCGCGCCCGCGCAGGGTACCAGGAGTCCGCACAGGCCGGGGCAACACAGGAGAGCTGCCAGAGCCAGAGAAAACCACCAGATCCGCTGGAAGCTGGTCAGCGGAGAAGTTATAGGAGAAAGATGTGTGCTCATAAGAATACCTCCATTACTACCTGTCCACCCTGGTCTATAGTTCGTCTATTTTACATGTTTCTATTGTTCGCTGTAAAGGGGATAAGAGGCTGACGAGATAACTCGGGATAAAACGTGATACAATGTGATATTTTGAGGGAAGAGAGAGAGGAGAGAGGGCATAAAAAGAGCCCTGTGACCAGGCTGGCTCTATTCGATGCGAGGTATGCTATGGCAGGGATTCCTGAAGAGGAATAGAGCCAGGGTGCTGGTGCGGGCGCATAGGGAAGATTACTGAGAGAGATACTCGACCGGCACTTTTCCCCGATTGCGCTCCTGGATTACGCGGCGGACCGCGCTCACGCTGCTCTCGCCGAGCGTAAACGCGATGACCGAACCGACGATGATGCCAGAAATGCCGCCGAGCAGGACGCCTCCCAGGAAGAGGCGATTACGCAAGAATGTCATCGTTGACCACCTTTGTGCTGAACTTACTGTAGATATACAACCGTTTTGGCGCCGCTCCAAAGTCGTTCCAGATCATAATATTCCCTTTCCTTGGGTCCCAGGATATGTATGATCACATCTCCAAAATCGAGCAGAATCCAACCCGTTTCCGCGTCACCTTCGCGATGAAACAGGCTGGCCCCCTGGGAGCTAAGCTGTTCATCTATGGCTTCGGCAATTGCCTGGATCTGGCGGCGGTTACTCCCACTACAGATTACAAAGTAATCTGCGAAGGTGGTCACTTCGCGAATATCCAGCAATAGAACATCGGAAGCCTTCTTGTCAGATGCGGCATCCACAGCAGCGCGCGCTAACTGACCAGGATCGAGTAATACTCCTTCCACAATCACTCCCTAGTGTAAAAACACTTGATCTTTTGCTTTATTCAGGCATCCTTGTTCAAGGCTGGAGCGGCTTGCTTGCCCTGGCATACCGGTCCGCTTGAGGATACTGAAAGGTTGTATTTTTCAACTCCAGCCCCACCAGCCTGCGCTTTTGTGAGGCGAGGAAAAGACACCACGTCATGCATTATAACACGTTTCGGCAATTTGCGCTATGCCTCAGTTGCTCTCATGGCCGCTTCTTTGTGTATCTGAGCAAGAAAGAAGCGGCCATAAGAGCGTTTTCTGCGGCGTGTGTCATCTGTCCTGTGGGCAGTATAGCACAGGTTTTCGTAATGAACAACTGGTACAACGCAGCCCGGTCAACTGTGGGTGGTCTGTCCAGGGGTGACATCCTATGCTGATGGCGTGAGCGGGCCGGCCAGGCCCAGCCATTCTTCCCTGGTTGTGTGGCGGTCCAGGCTTTGCTTGTGCAGAATCTCGGCGCGTAGCTCGCCCAGCGTGCCCCAGCCTTCGGCTTCCACGTCATATTTGTGGATGGTTTCTTCATTGCGCTGGCGCACCCAGACAAAGGTTTGATCGGGCAGGTCGGTATATTTCTCGACCATGGTGCGCAGGATTTCACGCGCGACATCCTCGACGAAGCGGGGATTAGCATGGG
Organism: Ktedonobacteraceae bacterium; assembly: GCA_035546055.1. Lineage (GTDB taxonomy): Bacteria > Chloroflexota > Ktedonobacteria > Ktedonobacterales > Ktedonobacteraceae > Paraktedonobacter. The sequence goes on along the minus strand of DASZXF010001059.1, from coordinate 1,146 downwards.
CTTTGTTGACGATATAGAGTTCGTCGGGACGCTTGAGCAGGCCGTAATTCTCCGAACTCATGGCGTTTTCGGCGATGTTGACCAGTTCGCTGGCGTCCAGGTCCAGGTCGGTGCCGACCATGAGCGTGGCGCGTCCGCGCTGGTTGTGCGTGGCCAGCGGGGTTACTTCCAGCATTTTCTGGATCATGTCCTCGTCAAAGCCTTCTTCTTTCAGACGCACGCGGGCAAAGGAGTGGACCATATCCTGGGCGCAGGGACAGGCGACCATACCTTCGACCTCAACCCCTACCATGCGCCGCGAGAAGTCCCGCGTGGCCACTGCCTGGGCCAGCAAACCATAGACCTCCTGCGTGCGTCTGCCCGATACGGGCGTCCAGCGCTGCAAGGGGTAGGTGGTATGAATGGAGACTTCGGCGCGCAGCACTTTTTGTTTTTCCACGATGGTCCTGGCCAGATGTTCCGCCAGTATCTCAATGCGCGGCCAGGCTTTCATGCCGATCTCTTCCAGAACCTCTTCCAGCGCGTCACTGAAACGCGACATGTGAACGCCTGCCTGGGTGGCGTCCAGGTCGGCATAGAGATCAAAGGTGGCATTAAACCATTGCTGGTGCCCTTCGTCGCCGATGAGAATGGCCTTGGTGACGGCGACCACGCCCGCACGCCCCAGGCGTACATGGACGGTAGGCAGACCGCTCTGAATGTCGCGGTCCAGGGAAATCTTCAGATTAGGTGCCAGTTGAACCACGCCTTCCTGCGCGACAGCGCCGAGCAAGGCCTGGGCGGTCTGGCCGCTGACCGGATCGACCATTTCCGGGGCGATTTCCGCCAGGGGAGCCAGGACAAAGGCGCGCTCACGCAGACGCGGGTGGGGGACGGTCAGGAGCTCGGTCTCCTGTTTCAAGTCGTCGTAGAAGAGAATGTCGATATCGATTGGGCGAGGTCCATTGCGAAACGAGGGTTTGCGTCCGATGGCCGCCTCGACCTCTTTGGCATATTTTAAGAGAGTTTCTGCGTCAAGCCAGGTTTTTCCGCGACAGACGATATTAAGAAACCGTGGCTGGTCGGTATAACCAACCGGGTCTGTTTCGTAAATGGAAGAAACGAGGTCAATTTCCAGAACCTCGCGCAGACGTTGGAGTGCTGCGG
>DASZXF010001058.1:0-3291 GCA_035546055.1 Ktedonobacteraceae bacterium | reverse complement strand
GGCTTAGTTAAATGTGAAGAAAAAGGTAGCAACTGGTGCTCCTTCCAGTTCCTTTATTTGACCATATGAAAATGAGGATGCGCCATCCATGCTCGTAAAAAGGTTGCATCAACGATATGCGAGACGCAGCGATCTCTTGCCGCCTGGTCAACGCATGGCGCAGCAGCACGTTTGCTCCAGGTCCGCCCATGACCTGCCCTCCTTGTCGTCTTAGCTCAGCTCATTATAGCCTTGTCCGTGAAGAGATGCTACCCTCTATAGGCGGTGGTAAGAATTGCCACCGGGCATTGTTTTACTCCTTTGCTCGTGCTTCCTTTCCGCTTTTCAATCTCTTAAAAAGAACGACTTTCTGGTTATGCGACATGCTTCGGCCTGTTTCGGCGAAGAGAATGGATGGCGCTGGTGCGCGTCTCCCTTTGAGACTCGCCACCGGCTATTGTCCGCGCAGCAGCGCGCGGCTGGGAATACTCCAGCGCTATTTCAGCCAGGTCTCCATCCTTCTCCCGCAAGGGCTGAAAAGCGCCAGACCGACTCTATTTGCAAAGTGCAGCAGACAGGAATGTTTTCACCATTCACGGTGCCTAAAGTGTGTGTTATGATCGAGCAAATTGTTTGTATGCGAAAGGAAACTCATGCTGGAATATCAGGAAAATCTGGCCGAACTGGCAGGGAAAAGGGTGATCGACTGGAACCCGGAAGAAGGACTCCAGAACGTCGCGGAGACGATATACCGCGTGCGTGGGGGGTACGGAGAGGAAGAGACATGGCCTGAGCGCTTTGCTGCCTTTTTGCAAGATCCGGCGGTGAATGAGTTGACCGGGCTGGTTGTAGGAATGTGGAGTACAGAGGTCATGGAGACGGGGGAAGCTGAAGCAATGGTCGAGGCGTTGGTCGCGGCCCGTGCGAAGCTCCCAAAGCTCCGCGCGCTGTTTCTGGGTGATATCATTCGCGAGGAAAACGAGGTCTCCTGGATTGCGCAGACCGATGTTTCCCCACTGCTTGAGGCATATCCAGAACTTGACTATTTCGGCGTGCGCGGCGGGAGTGGCCTGCACTTCGGCGACATCCGACATCGGCAACTGCGCTCCCTGGTCGTTGAGGCCGGCGGACTGGCTCGCGAGGTTGTGCTGGATATTTTGCGTGCAGACCTGCCTGCCCTGGAACACCTGGAACTGTGGTTGGGCTCTGCCCAATATGGAGGAAATACCACCGTCGAGGATCTGGCGCCTCTGCTCAGAAACGACCTCTTTCCCCACTTGCGTTATCTGGGTCTGCGCGACAGTGAAATCGTCGACGAGATCGCTGCCGTCATGGCCTATGCGCCCATTGTGGAACGCATCGAGACGCTCGATCTCTCCCTCGGCACACTGACAGACACGGGCGCGCAGGCACTACTGCAAAGTCCGCTGATCCCCGGACTCAAAAAGCTCGATCTCCACCACCATTATTGCTCAGACGCGATGATCCAGAGGCTCTGGCAGTTGCCTATCGAGGTGGATGTCAGGGATGCCCAGACGCCTGATGTATACGACTGGGATGGCAGAGAAATGGTAGAGCGCTATGTGGCACTTGCAGAATAGCCACTCGCCTGATCTGGTTATCATCGGCAATGCTGGAGACAGGCGCGTGGAGCTTTTCCAGGCGGCGCTGGCACGCCTCGGTCTGCCGGCAGCCCGGCTGGTGGAATATCTGGACCTGATCTGCGGGCGTGTGAAACTGGCAGATACGCTCACGCCCGCATCCATCGTGCGCATTGAGTCGCCTGGACGCAATTTTGAGGTCGAGCGCGCCCTGCTGGCTCTGGGAGCCGATTGTGAGGAGCCAGAGAGAGAAGAACACTATACGCGCCTGACGCGCAGAGAGGCAGAGGCGCTCAGCTTTGAAAAGGGGCTGATTCTGCCTTCGCGTCAGTGGTATCTCGGCTACAGTGCAGTGCTGGAACAGATCGCCGCAACGGTAGCCCCGGAGCACTTATTTAATCTACCGGAGGATATTCGCTTGATGTTCGATAAACGCGCCTGCCACGCGCTTTTGAGCAAAGAGGGAGTTGCGGTTCCTGCGAGTCTGGGACCGGTTCATTCGTATGACGAATTGTTGACGCTGATGCGCGAGAAGCACTGCTCGCAGGTCTTTGTGAAACTTGCTCACGGCTCCAGCGCTTCGGGCGTAGTTGCCTATCGCTGGCAGGGCGCGCGCCACCAGGCAACCACCACGGTACAGATGGTTTTCGGGGCCAGGGGCACGCGCCTTTACAATTCACGGATGCTCCAGGTGTACAGGCAGCAGACCGTGATTGCTCGCCTGATCGATGCGCTCTGCGAGCAGCGCGTACAGGTTGAGCAGTGGATTCCCAAGGCAGGCTACGCGGGCCAAACCTTCGATGTACGCGTGGTGACGATTGCTGGCGAAGTGTGCCACAGTGTCGCCCGCCTGAGCCATAGCCCGCTGACAAACCTGCATCTGCTGAACAAACGCGAACGCACAGAGAACATACGCGAACGACTGGGTGAGCAGGTCTGGACACGCGCCATGGCCGATTGCCAGCGCGCCGCGTGCCTCTTGCGTATCCTGTACACTGGTATCGACGTGCTCTTTAGCGCTGACCTGCGGCGGCACGCTCTTATCGAGATGAACGCCTTTGGCGATCTGCTCCCCGGTCTGCTCTATCAGGGAGAGGATACCTATGCCGCTGAGATTAAGGCGCTTTTTCAACGTCTGCATCACGCTGATATGCTCAGTCAAATTGAGATGCCATCCTGATCAGGCTGTCCAGGCGGACCACCATGAGCGTATTTTTACATGGATCGTGCGGCCATTTCAGCCAGGCTCCTCGCGCTCCAGGGCTTTGCCTCTGGGAAACCGCCAGGCCAGGAATGGTTTACGATAGGACAGGGATACATATATGTTGCATATGCCAGAGATTGTGGGCACACACGATATTATCCTGGTGACGCTGGATACGCTGCGCTACGATGTCGCGCAGAGCCTCTGGCGAGCCGGGCGAACGCCGTTTCTGGCCAGTTTGCTTCCAGCACACGGCTGGGAGGAGCGTCACTCGCCGGGCAGTTTCACCTACGCGGCTCACCATGCATTCTTCGCTGGCTTTTTGCCCACGCCAGCGAAACCAGGCAGGCATACGCGTCTCTTCGCGGCGCGTTTCCCTGGCAGCGAGACGACCAGTGCCTCCACCTATGTCTTTGACGCACCTGATATTGTCAGTGGACTGGCGGCCTGCGGCTATCACACGGTCTGCATTGGCGGTGTGGGCTTTTTTAATCAAGCGAGTCCGCT
>DASZXF010001057.1:0-3884 GCA_035546055.1 Ktedonobacteraceae bacterium | reverse complement strand
TCGGCGGTGAGGCCAGGAGCAGGAGCGCCGGCGTCTGCTCAGGCGCGGCGCAGCGCAGCAGGCCATAGCCAATCCCCGCCAGGCCCGTCATCAGTCCGGGTACCTCGATACCCAGTGGCACGCCGCTGCACCAGCCCTGCTGCTCTATGCTCTCCAAAATGCTCGCGGCCAGTTTTGCGGCGGTTTCACCATATGCCGGCTCGTGCAGCAGGTGGGCGGCGCTCAGGAATAGTTCGAGGTTGCCCAGATCGCCGTGGCAGAGCGAATGATTCTGCCCAAACCCCCACCGTAAGGTCGTCGCCAGGGCCGCCTCGATTTCCGCACGCGCCTCCTTCTCCTCCAGCCAGGGCAGGGCTGCCAGGCGAGCCATTCCAATACCTGGTGCTCCGTGACACCAGCTGAGCATCTGTTGTTCGCTGTGGCCTCCAGCCGAAAGGGGACGCAGATCGGGCCAGTTCTGTTTTGCCTGATCGAAAAGGCCGCGTTCATAGGTAATGGCCTCTCTGGCCACCGCACGAAACCGCTCATCGCCGCTGGCCGCGCTGAGTTGCAGCAGGCTGAGCGCAATTCCCGCTGCTCCGTGAGAAAATCCTGCCAGTGGCACATGCTCGAACTGAGCAGAGGACCAGGCCAGACCGCACGCCTGCGGCTGCGCTTGCGCCAGCAGATGCTCGCCACAGGCCCGCGCCAGCGCCAGCGCGCTCGCCGAACCGCCGCTTCGATACAGGGCCAGCAGGCCCAGCAGACAGCCAGCAACGCCCCCGATCACATCGAAAGTGGTATCGCGGGGGATCAGTCGGGCAATGCGCGGCAGATAGTCTTCAGCCTGTTCAAGCAGGTGGGGGTCTTGCCAGAGCGCCGCCAGGTGCGTCACCAGGTAGAGGTACCCGCCCCAACCATTCAAGGCTCCCAGGGGGAGTTCCTGTTCATCCAACTGCTCAATCTGCCTCTGTAGCTGCTGCCAGAGCTGGCGCGCCAGAGCGGTGTAACGCTCGTCAGCCGTCACGGCCCCCAGGTACGCCAGGAAAAAGCAGATCCCGCCGCTGCCGCTGTAGAGATCCATTCCAAGCGGAGCAATCTGCCAGTGCCGTTCCTGCACCAGTTGCAGATCCAGCCAGGTAGACCCTTCAGCGCTGTGCAGGGCTCGTGTCAGCAAGCAGTTGGCCACCGCGCAGGCGGCGCTGAGAAAGCGCTGCCTGGGTAGCGGTCTGTTCACAGGAACAAGGCGGGAAGGCTTCCACCATATTTTACCGGTGTTTTCCGCCAGCGCGGAAAAGGACGCGTTCAGAAGCCAGAGTTGCTGATCCAGGTCTGCCTCGCCAAGACGGAGAATCTGCTGCCGCGCCTGCTCCAGACAAGGTAGGGCAAAGAATCCAGAAATGCAGCGTCCCTGGCTATCGTAGAGATGGAGCGAGTCCGCGCGAGTCGTAAAGAAGGGGATATCGCCCGCGCGCAGATCCTCTTGTTCAGAGGCAATCAAACGAGCGAAACCTGGCTGCGCAGGCACAGTCAGCCAGAGATGATCCAGGAAACGCTGGCGTTCCAGCTCATTGCGCAGCAAAGAAGGATGCCAGCTCTCGTGCAAAACATTCATATAGGTCTGCGTCGGACGCGGGATAACGCGAATCTTATCGTGCTCAAACAGCGGGAATACCTCGCGCAAAAAAGCCTCGCGTTGCTCTAACAAAAGCCGGTACACCTGCGTAAAGCCTCTAGCCACATCCTCGCGGTAGTTTAGCGTCTCCACCGCCTGCCCCCTCAGCGTCGGACGATTCTGCCGATCAGGCATTTTTACCCGCTGGCGCACCAGGCGAGCCTCATCAGTGCCTACTCCGGTAAAACGCGCCACCGGCTGCGGAGTCAGTTGTCCGCCTCGACCGCTCAATCCGCTGATATCCACACTCTCTCCATCCCTTTGCACCCAGGAACGGGCCGGCAGGAGATGAGTGCGCAATACAGAAGCGCGCAAGAGCTGGAAGTCGGGGGCAAGCACTGGTGTCTGCTCCCGGGCAGAGACAGACTCCTGCAGGTCAGGCTGAAAAAGGGCTTCCAGGTCAATTAAGACCGGGTGTTCTCCTCGCGCGATCAGATTTTCAAAATGCACATCTGTAGCACAAAGTGCGTGTAAGATAGCCAGGTAGCCGCCCTGGCGCAGATAAAAGCGCTGCAACTCGGCCTCATCCTGGCAACTGGCAGGCTCAATATATTCGGACCAGCCATAGCTCCCGCGATCCAGGAGTTTCAGCGTCAGAAAAGGAGCGGGCACTCCCCGCGCGTTGAGCCAGTCCAGCAAATGCTGAAAATGAGTATCGACAGCCAGTGATCTCGGCTTATAGATCAGTTTTAAGCCAGAGGTAAACTCCAGTCGCAGGACGCTGCGTCCCTGTTGATGGGTATCGCCAGAGCCAAAATGGAGTTCGCGCAACTGGCCAGGATGACTCTCTGGCGCAAAGATGCGGCAAATCTCGGACCAATCCGCGCAGAGATGTTCCAACACCTCCAGCGCGTAAGTCAGCCAGTGCTCGCTCAACGTCACCAGTTGCCGGGCCAGCACAGGATATTCCTCCAGCAGAGCCGCCATAGCTCCCGGTTCACCGAGTTGACGGGTGAATGACTGGAAACGCTCCTCTGGAGTGCTTCCTGAGAGACGATCCTGTAGACGGGCAATATGTAATTCAAGGGTGAAGGTCTTACTGGCAACCAGGAAAAAGCGCTCCAGCAAATACAAAAGGCAACTATTGGTGATCGATGGCGGGTGGAAGGGCAACGAAGCATAACGGTCCGCCAGGGCTGTCAAACCAGTGAACAGGCGGCGCCAGGCAGTGACCAGCAAGGGTCTGAGAGGCATAAGCGTATCGATCACCGGCTGAAACTCAGGACTGGCGGAAAGAGCCAGCCCTGCGCTCTCCACATCAGGTGTTACGAATGCCGCCTGTAAGCTGGTTAGCCAGGCCGGGAAACCAGCGACGTGTGCTTGAAGACTACTGACAGGCGCGCTCAGAAGGTGGAGAAATTCCGCTTCTGACAGACCCGCGCTGCGCAGGCGCTCCTGGAAGTAAGCCTCATCCGTAAATGGAGCCTGAGAGCGCCATTTCTGCAAGCGGCGCGTCTGCAGTTCCCAACTGCCTGAACAATGACCCGGAGGACAGGCACGGAGAGCAGACAGGCGCTCATCGAGAGTCAGCGCGTGATACCAGTGATTGGAAAGAAATCGCTGAGCCAGCGGAGGGGGTGCAGACGAGAGTTGTTTTTGCATGAATTCTTCTCCAGAAGAGATGTAACTCGCCAGCAGGGTCCGGCAGAGCGGCAGGCCGCTGACCTGGGTGCCAGGCTTCTGGCGAGCCGCACCATTCAGTGATAGAACAAACGCTACGCGCGCTGACCTTCTCAAATCGGGTGAGATCTGACGCGGACTGGTCCGGGTGTGCTGCTGGTCCCGATGCGGCGCCATTCCACCGAAACCAGACAGCACAGAGTATACACGAGAGATTAGCAGCAGCCGGCGGTGTCAACATGGCAGGTACCACCGGAGAAAACGCTGGTACACTCAGCCACCGACGCGGCAGAGATAATGCTCACGATAACGCTGGCCCAGGTTGTATCTGGAGCAGCAGCCGCGTTTGAACCTTTCAATTCTTCCTCGGAGAGGGTGATTTCCCCCACCGGGCTTGCGGGAAGCTGTTCCTGCTTCTCTTTGCTCAACTGCTCGCGATACTCATCATCTTTCCACGCTTTGGCAATTTCGTCATTGCTCATGAGTTTTTTCCTTTCTCTGACTTGAACATTCGCGTGAGTAGACTGTCAAACTCCATCCGCAAAGTGCGCCGCCTGCGGCGGCGGGGAAGAGGGAAAAGACGGGGACACCCCGTTCCCCGGCAAAGGGC
>DASZXF010001056.1:0-3162 GCA_035546055.1 Ktedonobacteraceae bacterium | reverse complement strand
ACCAGCGCGAGGTGATCGTCATCATCGCCATCGCGCCAGACGCGCACAGCCTTGGTGGGAAACATGCGATCCGAAAACGTCACCAGAGAAACGCCGCCGGGCCGCAGCACGCGCGCCACCTCGCGGTACACCGCCACCGGTTGGGTTAAATATTGAATGGAGACAGTATTGATCACCGCGTCAAAATAGCCTGTATTGAAGGGCAGTTGTGGGTATTTATTGAGATCCTGCACCACAAAGCGGCTCAACTGAGGGTTGGCCTGCATTTCAGAAGCGTTCATGCCCAGGCCAATCACCTCATGATACAGACGATCTTCGGGTAGATGTGAGCGAAAACTGCTCATCAGATCCAGCACGCGCACCTGCAAGGGCGGGAGATAGCGGCGGGCAAGATCTTTTACCAGGGAGACGGCCTTGTCATCCAGATGTACAACCATGCGGGGCATCGCATAAAAATTCGCATCGTCGGCTTCGTCCTGTCGAGAAAAATCTTTGGTAGTCAAATTCCTGTACATTCGGGTATCTCTCTTTCGCCGATCACTTCACCTTTATATACCATCTCTGAGAGCCACCAACCGCCACCCTATTCTTAATTGTATGCCAGGCGAGCGGAGAGAACAAGGGAGGATAGTACAAATGAGTCATTATACTGACATATCAAGGTTTTCAGGGGGATCTTTGCCTCAGCGTTTCTTCTGGTAAAGCTGACGACTTTGGAGAAAACCCTGCAAAAAAATCGAGAAAGCAGTTGAATTGTCGGGGAGAAATGGCTATCATAGGGACAGATCATTTTCTGGAAAGAAAGCGGTGTTTTATGCGAAATGTACCAAACATTCTGAGCGCCTGTCGCATTGTGATGCTTGCGCCGCTTGTGTTGCTCATTCTCCTCAATCAACCGGTCACGTATGCCATCGCAACAGTGCTTTTTTTACTGGTCGCGATTACTGATACACTTGATGGCCGCCTGGCTCGTCGCTATAATCTGGTCTCTACACTGGGGGTTTTCCTGGATCTCACCGCCGATAAAATGCTGGTCGCGGGTCTGTTGATCGCGCTGGTCGAGGTGCATTTGCTGCCATCCTGGCTGGTCATTATCATCGTCTCGCGCGAGTTCCTGGTGACGGGTATGCGCTCGCTGGCGGCTTCCGCCGGGAAGGTCATTCCTGCCGGTCCTCTGGGAAAGCAGAAGACGTTTTTGACCTTGCTGGGAACGGGCGGCATCCTGCTGGCCGAGGCTTTCAGCCCGGCGCCTCTGACGCTTTTCCCTCCCCACTTTATCCCCTGGTCGCAGCTTAACGTGGGCGCGGTTTTGCTCTTTGCCGCCGACGTGCTGATGATTCTGGCGCTCATCTGGACTGTGCTTTCGGCGGTCGAGTACATGCGCGGGGCGGCGTTTCTCTTCCGTCCGGTGGCGAAGCCAGAGCAGAAGAGCTAAGATCGGCAGCGGACCCCGTCGACAGGCGAGGAACGGCGCCGCTTAGCGGGTCTGGCGGAAGCGGCGCAACAGGATGCTGGTGAGCAGCGCGCCCACTGTCACTGGAAGCAATCCGAGCAGGAGATAGAAGATCAGGAGGGAGCCGAGCAGGCTGCTGGTCGTCGAACTGCACATACCGGCGGTACAGGGAGTGAGAGCCGCCTGCACAGTCATGGCGATCAGGGCAACTCCTATCCCTCCCCAGGCCAGCAGGCCGGTTCCCAGGGACATCTGGTGCGGGTGTTGCTGGCGTGCGCGCACTGTTAATGCGCAGATAGCGCCGACGAGCAGCGGAAAGAGCAGAAATGGCAGCACATTCTGCACATCGTTGACCACTTTGCCCGCCAGCACCCCGAAAGGAAGGCCGATGAGAAAGGCGATGACCAGGCGAATAGCTCTGCCGTTATGAAGAAAGGCGCGTAGTTGTATCAAGATCGTACCCTCCTTGCGCAGCGAGTTCTGTGAAACATGTCGATCATAGCGCCCACGCGAATATCCCCCTCGGAGAATTCCGGCGCATCTACCATCGATAATACAACATGTAAAAGCATTCAGCCAGACAAGCCAGGGCGTGCGGCCCTACCCGATAAAGAAGAACGGGCGGGGTCGCACGCGTTTTGCCCTGACTTTGTGAAATCAGGCATCATGCCTGATTTTATTCAGCTTTGCGGGCGGTTTGTCCGGCTAGCAGAAGACCCTGGATGAGGACAATCAGCACTACCAGCAGGAGAATATGCCTGAGAACCTGTGTGTCGGTGTAGAGGCTCTGGGCGTAGGCGCTGGCCCCGGCGGCGGTAAAGAACAGGAATAGCCAGAAGCGATTGATGCCGGCCATGGGTCTGTGAAAGAGCCAGAACAGTAAAAGGACGCTGGCGGCCAGCAGGCCCGCCGTGAGCAGAGGATCGATGGGCATGGCTGAGAAAATCTGCCCATCGTTTTGAATGTCGCGCAGGGTCTGGACCATCAGCGCGGCGCCAGCGGCCAGCAGACCTATCGCGCTGCCCAGGGTCAGCAGAATTGTCAGGGCTTTACGAGCGGTAAACAGATTGATCAAAGAGATCAGCAATGCCAGGACCAGCAGCCCGGCTTCGGTGAGATGGTCGAGGCCGGCGTTATTGGTTGGTCCATACGGGTGGAAGAGGCTGAAAGCCAGATAACTGCCGGCTACGGTCATAGCCAGGAGCAGCAGGAAGAGAATGACAAAGCCGGGCGTCCAGGAGTGCGCTACGCTTTTCGCCCGCTGTTTGTCGGGCTGGCGGGCGGGCGGCAGGACCGGATAGCTCGCCGGTGGGTACGCAGGCGGAGGAGATCCAGGCGGCGGTGGCGCAGGTCGCAGAATCAGGCGCTCCTGTGGACCGGTGGTGCCGCCAGGATTGGCTACCGGCATGGTGGGCTGATACGCCTGCGCCTGCGGCGGCTGCATGTACTGAGTTGGCATCGCCGAGGCTCGCGTGGGTACTGGAGCTGGAGGCAGCGGCGAATTGACGCGCTGGCTCTGCTGCTGCTGACGAATGCTCATCAAGGTCTGCTTGACCTCGCCGGCGCTGGCCGGGCGCTGATGCTCGTCCAGAGCCACCATGCGCTGAATAAGCTGATCCAGTGCCTCCGGGACCAGGGGATTGAACTGGCGCACCGGCGCAAAGGCAAAGCGATCAGCCGCGTGATACGGGTCGCGATTGCTCAGACAG
>DASZXF010001055.1:0-7115 GCA_035546055.1 Ktedonobacteraceae bacterium | reverse complement strand
ATATGGGATAGGCAAGTATACATTCAGGCCAGTTCTGTGTACGGTTTACGTATTACCTTGCTTGGCGGAAGAGAGATTTGGGTGCATCTCACATGTCTGATTTTAGAAAAAAGGCAACAGATCTTGCTTCCTGAACTGCTCAATAGTGAAAAAGACTCTGTGGAAATTTGCCCTCATGCCTCATTCGAGGTCGCCGTAGAGGAAGAGGTTCTCGCGAGGGAGCGATTGAAACAGCGGATGGGCTTTACTGCGTCCGCCGTCGCTGAGCGCATGCGCAAGATGGAGGAGCAGGGAATCATTACAGGCTATCATGTTGAGGTTGACTTTGCCCGGCTCGGTTTGCCGGTGGTGGCCCTGGTTTGCCTGGTGCCAGAGGCGGGACTCCACTGCCGGGACATGGTTGCCGCTGTCAGTGAACTCCCGGAGGTTCTTGAGTGTTATCGCATGGCAGGCAATGATCAGGTGCTGGCCAGGGTAGCCGTAACCTCGCTTGAGTACCTGGATAGCGTTCTTGACAGGCTGGCGGCTTATGGTCAACCTTCAGCATCGATGACGTTCGCTCACCCCTTGAAGCGGCGTGTCATTACGCAGGAGACGTTTGAGCAAGGGAAAAAGGAGGCGCGCCCTGCACAATCCGCTTCGCTTTCCTCAACTGACTGAATTGCTGGCACGTCGGCTCTATGTCTCAAAGAAGCCGGGACCTGCCGAGGGGACAGGAGGCATAACCGCCTGGGTATCAACCTCCGCTCCCATCGGCGGTGGTTCCAGGCCGCTGGCCAGCAGAGTCCGCACCCTGGCAGCATCTCTGACCGTGAGAAACCGGGCCGCGCCGTTGGGGATAGTACGTATAGCTTCTGCAATGACCTCTATATTCGTCATGCCTGGAGTAAAAATACTGTCTCTATTGGCTGTTGTATCGTGCCAGCCCAGACTGATAAAAACATCTTTTGTCTTGCTGGTCTCCAGGGCTGCCCGAATATGAGTTTTCAAGGTATCGAGAGAGATATAATCTGCCAGGACAGCCGTATCGGGAATCTGTTTGAACCCGTTCATCTGCGTGGGTTGCGAGATAGGGGTAGTCACGTCATCTGGATATAAGCCCGTGATACCTCCTGGATAAGCGGCCTGTACTACGCCATTGGCCAGGTAGGTGGGCAGGGCAACATTGTGATCCCCTGCCCAGATCAAGGGAAGCCAGAGCATGAGCGGGAGAGCAGGATATTTCGGCTCAACAACCATGCGGAAGTATCTTCCGGGGGTGGCGGATGCCTCACACTTCAAGCCAACTGCCCGGATGGCATGCATTACCTTGTCGGCTGCCATCCAGCCTCCGCAACGAAAGCTTGTGATGGGGCCCGTCTTGACGACATCTGAGTAATTAATAAGCTGAATCCCTGTCCAAAGGATCTTTTCGATCTCTGTCTGCGTATAGCAACCAAGCGGTACGTCATGTCCATAGTCCATGGTTGACCGGGGGGGGATATAGGGAACACCGCCCCCTTCACTGTCGTTATAGTTCCATGTAGGTGTGGTATAGTGCCGACCGTTAAGCGCCATGTCTATGAGGCTGTACCAGCAATGGATGTGCAAGGCCACTTCGTCTATGTTTTGTCGTATCGTTCTATTTATCATCGTTGACAATGACAAGCGAGCTTCCCCTGTCGCAACGCGGGAGAAATAAGCTGGACAGAGGAAATGGGTCACGGGTATAGTGGGAAACGTTCTTCGGAACTGTTCGATGGCTCTGATACGCTCATCCACAAGTATCCGGGCTTCCCAATCCATTGTGACGGTTACGTAAAGCGTCGGCATAGGTGTCTATTCTCACTTTCTGGCCGGCATAAGAGGCGCGCCTGCCTCTCTTATGCCGGCTGGTACAGCAGATTGGTAATCTGCAAGAGCGGAGCCGCAGTAGTTGTGCTCAAGGACGAATAAACAGTGAGATCGAACAGATAGGTTCTGTCTCCTGAAGGCGTCGTGACACCCATCCGGGTGGTGGTGGTGTCTATCGCCGTGGCGAGCCGCGAGACAAAGCTCTCCGGGTTGTCCGGGTCGGCGTCATCCGGCGCATTGAAGCTGTACTGTGAGACGAGCACAACTGGCAGGATGCTGTTGAGCGCCTCTTGCGAGCTGGTGATAAGATGTGAGCTTCGCGCACTGGCGCTTTGCGCCTGGAGCGCAACTCTGGTGTAGATGTAACGCGCAGTACATTTGATGGTGTACGTGAGCGGGAGAGCCTTCTCGTCGAGATTGAAGAGCGCCGAGAAGAACCCTCCCAGGGCCACGGCCAGCCTTGTCACCGGGTCCGTTGCCGCCGGACAGATACCCTGCAGAGGCGCGAGATTGTTGATGCTGAGCAAGGGATAGATTTTGTTCGCGAAAAGGCTTGCGGGCGTGCTATAGACAAAGGCCGGGTTTGTGCTGACCGGCTGATTGGCGGCTGAGAGCGTCAGGAGGTGGCGGTTGCGCGCGACGGAGATGCTGGCCCAGCCGTTCATCCGCTGGATGATATCCTGCTCAACAAAGCTCAAGAGCGCGTCTAGCGGCTGGGTTATCGGTTGAGCGTAATGGTAGAGCGCCTCGGATGGATGAGGTGCTGTCCCTGGAATGATGATGTCAGGCTCGTGGCCGTTGAGAAGCGGCCAGATGGCGGGTTCATCCGTGGTCTTGAGCGTCAGATACTCATACTGCTCAGCGCTTGCTTGATCGACGATGGTGTTCACTTCGTACCAGAGGCTTTCTGCGGCTGGCGCCTGCGAACACGAAACTGCCGGGCTGGTGGACCAGGCCGAGCAGACATCGAGGAGCAATTGCGCGAAGGCATCGAGTGCCGGGGCCACATTGGGATGAGCAGGATTGGTTATCAGCAGATTGAGATCCTGCTGGAGTTGAGGGTAAGCGGTGGCAAACTGGGCCAGGGCCGTGTAGAGCTCTTTCTCGGAGCATTGCCGCTGGAGCGTATGCGGCGGAGCGGGTGGCGTCGAGGAGGTCCAGTTGAAGAAGATGCCCATCTCCAGGCTGTCCTGGGCGGCGTTCTGGTGGTCCATAGTAAAGGCGTATGTCCATGCTTTGGCGAGCTTGAGATCTGGACTGTCCTTGTGGCTGGGAGCGCCTGTCTGGCTGGCCAGGGTGGCGACGGTGGGATAGGCCCGCAGGGGAATCGGAATCTGCGTCTGGCCGAGAACAGAACTGCTCATCAGAGGCGCCATGCTGGCCTGGTCAAGCGGGATGATAAAAGATAGCCAGGATGCCTGCTGGTAGCCGCCGAACTGCGGCGGTTGCAGATTGTACTGGAGTTCGTTGATCACATAATCCAGGTTCAGGAACGTCATTTTGCGCAGAGCCGCGTCTTTGAGCGTGAAGAGGAAAGTCGCTGGCGCCTGACCCGGAGCCAGGGGAACGGTGCCAGTGGTGAAGCTGAAGGTTGGCATCAACTGTATAGTGTGGACCGTCGTGCCCAGGCCCAAAACATAGCTGTACGTGCCGTCGCTTCCATTGGTCAGATCGCAGGTCCAGAGCTGGATGGCGACTGCGTTGAGCTGTGCCTGGTCGGGAGTAGATGTCTTATAGAGCTTGCCGGTGATGGTACTCAGGGTATCGCCCTCCGCCACCGGGATGGCGACTGATTGGCCCTGCTCATTGAGGAGCCTGACCCTGGTTTCGGCCTGGAAGACATTGGGGATATCCTTGTTGGCCCGGACCAGCTCGGTCACTGTCACTCCCAGGTAATCGGCCACGCTGGCAAAGGTATCCCCCTGGCTGAACCGGCGTGAAGCGTTGGTGGCATTGATGACCACGCCGGGCAGGAACAGCGCCTGGTCGTTCGTGACAAAAAGCTGCTCGGCCAGCGTAGCCAGGTCGACGCCAAAGCAGAGGGCCAGCGTATCGAAGGTATCCCTGGCCGTGATCTGGTGAGTCATGCCGCCTGGCGTGATGGCGACAATGGCCCTGGGATTCAAGAGATTCTGGCGATCCTGGAGGAAGGCGACCAGGCTGATCCGACTGACGCCATAGTAGCTTACCAGCGAGGCGAGGTCGTCCTTCGGGCCGGTGGTATAGCCTTGCGCCAGCGGTTTGCCGGAAAGCTGCGGGGCCAGCGTCACCTCGCTCTCTGGAGCCTGGATGGTGAAGGGGTATTGCAGCAAGACGGTGCTGGTATAGGCTTGCGCCAGGGAAATGAGCGCTTGCTGGTAGAGCGTATCGCGGGCGCTCTCCAGCGGGTCCTGTACCAGATGCGCGGTATCCGGGGGAGGATCGATCAGCAGCAGATCGTCTACCAGTTCTCTGAGCTTGCTTGCCAGGGTGGCTTTGCAGTTCATGACATCCTGGTAGACCGTCGCATTGGCCTGGTAGGCAGGAATGACATATGGGGGCGAGAGGAAGGTATCAACCGCTTCCAGCAGGCTGGAGAGCCAGAGGTCCAGGTTGGCGTTCTGGATATCCCGGGTTGTAGTTCCGTTGAGTCCCTGTCCGCTGGTATACGTCTTGAATGTAATACCGCTGGCGTTCCAGAGCCGGGTAGAGAGCGGCTGAATGGCAAAGAAACGCACCTTTTCAGGCTGGACCTGGTACTGGAAGCCGCCGCGCTCGGCGTCGAAATTGACGATCCACAATTGCTGGCCGGATGAGCCGGCCTCTGCTTCGGTGCCATCCCCCTGCTGTGAGCCGCTACCGAGCTTCAAGCCCTGGAAGGCCTGCTCGAAGTTCCTGGCGAACTGCGTCAGCGTGGCGGGCGAGCCTGGATCGACAAGGAAAGGCAGGGCTGTCAGAGTGGTTGAGGTGGTAGAAACGCTGCTCTGCTGGCAGAAGTCAGGGTCCACCAGGTCGTGGCGGCGCTCGATGACGATGGTCACTGTCAGAGGGAAGACCGCCTGTGGGTAGCTGTCGAGCAGCGTCACATCGACAGTGAAGCTGGCGGTACGCGGGGGCGGCAGCAGGTATACGTCGGGTGTCAGGCTCAGCGCTGGATTTTGCGCGAGCATACTGCCGATGGTGATGGTTGTGCTGTCGAGCGCGCGCTTGAGATTGGCCACGATAGTCGCAAAGGTGTCATTGGCTCCGGTGGTGTAGTAGACCGTGCGAGCGGTGGCAGCCTCGGTATACTGAACCTCCTGACCGGGTAAGAGCAGGCCGTGGAGCGTGGCATTAGCCTGCGCGACCAGTTCTGCCGAGGTGAAATGGTAGTTGCGGGCGATGCTCTCTGCCGTACTACCGGCGCTGACCTGGAGCGCCGGGCAGAGGATCAGGGCGTCCTGGCGCAGCAGATCGGGCAGGTCTGAGATGCTCTGAGCAAATTCCAGGGGCGTCATCTTGAAGTGTGCTGCCAGGGTATTGAAGGTATCAGTCAACAGGGGCGTATAGTGATCGCCTATCGGCAGCGGAGCCGTGGCAAAGATCCCCATCAGATCATTATTCAGATCGAGCAGCCCTGACAGCGACCAGCCGGGATAGAGCGCCACAATCTCGGCCAGCTTCTCGGTACCGTCTGCCCGATAAGAAGTGTAGCAGTCAGAGGCGTTCTCTGGAAATGCGAGCAAGAAAGGGATCATCAGCGAGAGGGTCTCCGGCGTCTGATTGACGGCCAGGAGCGTGGCCTTCTCATTGCGCCTGGCGAGTTCTGCCAGGCTTACATTGAATGTTTGCGCCACCTGGGCAAAACTATCGCCGTCGCTCAGCGTATAAGGGAGATTTGCCGCGTCACCCAGGTAGAGAGCGGTACCGGCCTCAAAAAGATCGGGCGTGGCGCGATTGTTTTCCAGCAGCGTGAGAACGCTGAGATCAAAAGCCTGCGCGATGGTGTTCAGGCTATCCCCTTCCTGAATAACATACTGCGTATATTTCAGAATGGTCTGATCCGGGAAGATATCTGGCACATGCTGGTTTGCCACGCCTACATAGGCGGAGGTCGCTTGCAGATTGCTGTTTTGCCGCTTGAACTCCGCGCTCACCAGGGCCAGGGTATTGAGCTGCGGCGTCACGAGCACCTTATAGCCTTCCAGGGTCAGGATCAGCGCTTGCGAGAGCGCGATAGTTTCGCTGGTCTGTGCGAGGTTCGCCACCGTGGTAGATTGCGCCTGCGCGATACTGAGCAGCGTTGGATGCGTCGTGCCATCCACCGTGACTGTTTGCGGGCTGGTGGGCGCGAGATGAATGACGGTTCCTGCTTTCAGCGCGAGATCGGCGTTGCCCGCTATCTGCTCTACCGTCATCCGCGTGGCTATCCTGTCCGGGGTATCTCCGGCTTTAAAGATGTAGTAGGTCGGGATATTCAGGCTGGTCTGCGGGGCGAACCAGCGTCCGGCCAGTTGCACATCTTTATTCGCGGTTATGAGATCGCTGACCAGTACAGCGTAGGTCGTGGCGACATCTTTCAGCGTCTGCCCTGCCGGTATAGCAGGGTAGGCGGGCGCGAGATCTCTGGCAATGTGCAGGAACTGGTAGATTTCGCTGACCAGGCCGCGCATCGCTAACTGGATACGCTGGCGTGTCTGCAACTCCATTGCCACGCTGCCGATAGAGGTTTGCAGGGAGAATTGCCTCAGATCGCGTTGTTGCAATTGATAGTAGATGCTCAGCATATGTTCGTAGTCGGTGCGCGCATTATTATGGGCGCTGGCATAGGGATTGCTGTCTGTCGGTACATACTTCGTGAGCATAAAGGTGCTCTCGACCTGCAGCGTCGGAGTGCCGTCAGGGAAGGTGAAGCCACAGCTTACGCCAGGCCATTGTGAGCAGCCAATCAGATCATCGGTATAGCCGATGGGGACCGCCGGCAGGCTGTAGGGTGCATCTGGAAGCGTGCGATTCCCATAGGGGTCCTGGAAATTGAGATCGAGTACCACAGTGGATGGCGGCGCTTTCGGAGTCGCGTTGATGCCTGCGTAGGGTGAGTTATCCCTTGCGGGTAGCGCAGGCGAGCTGGTGGCCTCGTTGAACTGCGGATCTGCCGACCGGTAGATGGAAACGACCTGTTTGTAATCCCAGGTGCTATTGTCTGCCAGGAGAGCAGCGGAGGCCGTTCTGACCCCATCGCCTCCTTCCTGGTTGCCGCGCGCTGGTCCCGGTGGAAGCCCTTCCCAACTGGCCAGGAAGTTGGTGTTTGGAGCGATCCTGAA
>DASZXF010001054.1:0-1815 GCA_035546055.1 Ktedonobacteraceae bacterium | reverse complement strand
CAGGCACGATACCACGTGCCTCCGCCTGGCGGAGCAACGCCACCATAGGTTCTCCCTCATCAACGAACAGGCGGATAGAGTTCTCCTGCTCGGCGAGCAGGAGGGCTCGCTCAAGAGTCGTCAGAGCCTGGATTTTGTGCGCCGCACTCGCAAACAAGGCGAGCGCCTGCAAGACCAGGATTTCCAGGACACTCTTCATACGTGCTTTCACTTCGGCATCTGCTCGTAAACGCTCCAGCAGCCGTAGCGCCCCGGCAAGATCCGCTCCCGCCGGGTTAAAACGTCCCTGAACAATGCGCACGCGCGCAAAAGTCAGATATTCTTGCTCACGTGAGTAGGAAAGCTCGTCCGAGACCGAGAGACCGCTATCTTCCACCCGGCGTACCGCCTCCGCCAAATCGCCCTGCATCAAAGCGAGCCGGGCGCGAACTGCCCTGGCGCTGGCCAGTTGCGCGGGCGCGAACTGGCGAGTCTCGGCCAGCCTCATAAACTCCTCCATGACCGCGAGAGCCCGGGTATGGTTACCGCGTGCCTTGTGCAGGCGGGCGAGGGTGGCGTAGCCCTGCGTAATGGCATAGGCATCGAGCATCAGCGAGCCGCGCAGCGCTCCTCTTCCCTGTTCCAGGAGGCGTTCAGCCGTGTCAAGGTCATTCCATGCATAGGCGACTTCCCCCAGGCCAAAGCAGGCGCCAGGAGAGATGAGAGCGCTTTGATGTTCTCCCTGGAGCTGCGCCAGTTGCTCATAGATCGCTGCCGCCTGCCGTAAACGCCCCTGGAGTCGCAGCAGACGAGCGTGCAGCAGGATACTTATCAGGTAGAGAAAGCCTCTACCTGGTCTGCCGTGCGAGCCTGCGGCTCGTCGGCCTGGATCAGCCGCGCCCATGGGATGCACGCTGTCTTTTCGATGGCAGCCCTGGCCCGGGCGTTACGTTCCTCATAGGGAGGCAGAGAGAGCCTGTTCCAAGGTGGAGACTAACGCCTGCGAAGCCGAGTAGACTTTGACCCGAAGATCAGGGGCAAGGGAGGGGTGGAAGGTGACATAGCTAAATTCTAAGCGTCCCAGCGTCGGATGCTGGATGACTCGTGGTCCATCGGGTAAACCGCGCACAGGTTGTTGTTCCCACCACTGACAAAACTGCGGGCTGACCTGGCGCAAATCGTCGATGATTTCACGAAACGAGGCATCGTCGGGATAGCGGGCGTAATCGGCACGAAACTGGGCTACCAGGCTTTGCGCCTGCTTCTCCCATTCTTGATGGAAGGTTCTGGTTTCGCTTTGAAAGAAACGCCAGACGATATTGCGTGAGTGAGGTGGACATGGCTCATGCAAACGAAAGACCAGTTCCGCTGCGCGATTCCAGGTGAGCACATTCCAACCGCGCTCAACCAGGTAGGCCGGGTGAGGATCGAGCGCATCGACCACGCGTTGGAGCACAGGAGTAATCTGCTCCTCCTCCGCAATCTTCTTTCCAGACCCTTCTCCATCGGCCAGGAGGAAGAGATGCCGTTCCTCGGCAGCCGTGAGCCTGAGCGCCTGCGCCAGGCTGGAAAGCACCTGCCTGGAGGGATGAACATCCTGCCCCTGTTCCAGCAGCGTATACCAATGGACAGGGATTAGTCATGCGTGACCTCAAGCCCAGGCAGGTGGCGAAAGACCTGGAGCGCCTGGCTCAGTTGATGGCTTCAGATCAATTGCATCCACACATTGGCCTGGATGCTCCCTGGACGACTGTTGTCGAGGTGACCCGGAGCCTTCTGGACCGTCGTATCGCCGGCAAGGCGATCCTGTATGTCTCCTGATGGAGCGCCTGGCCT
>DASZXF010001053.1:0-4350 GCA_035546055.1 Ktedonobacteraceae bacterium | reverse complement strand
AAACAAAGTAGCGGGGGGAGGATTCGAACCTCCGGCCTTTGGGTTATGAGCCCAACGAGCTAACCACTGCTCCACCCCGCGTCGGCATGCTTATAATACTACAGAAAAGAAAGGATGTCAACCTCTGATTGTCGATTTATTCACTCGTTCGGCTGAAGAGGCGTGGGGAGATTGTTCCCTCGTTTGATGATCCGCTGAAGATAGGCCCGTGGGATTACTTCTGGCTGGCTTACCCCTGACCACTACATAGCCAGCTTGCTCTTTCCCTGCCTCCCTTGCCGACGAAAAGGGGAGCCGAAGCATTTTTCTGGGTAGATGAGGGGAAAGGACTGATGCGGAGGTCTTTTACGTGCTATACTTATACATAGAGACCGGACTATATTTCAGTACATGGACATGTAGCCAGCGGTCGCTTTTTAGCAATCACTTTTTCTGATTGCTAAAAGTTTCAACTTTTGGTAAGCTAGAACGTACACTTTACAGAGCACCAGGCGGGTCCGCGCCGGCCTGGGCCGGTTCACAGATAGAGCTACCCTTGCTGGGTGGTTTGATGAAAGCAGGTTCTGAATCAATGGATGCTCAGGCTAATTACCTGTATCAGCGCAATCCCAATGACGCTGGTCCGAATGGTCCTCAGCGTCAGGGTCCAGGCGGTGATGGCAATGGCGGCAATGGGGGATCACCGGGACCGTCGAGCATGTCATGGCTGGTCCGTTCGGTGATTATTATCGCCATTGTTTTGTTGGGCTGGTATCTCATTTCGTTCTTCTTTAATCCAGGCTCCGGCAGCGCGCCAAACGCGATTGAGATTCCTTATAGCACCTTTCAGCAGCAGTTGCAGGGTGGCAATGTGAAGGATGTGGTTTTCCAGGGTCAGGATGTCAATGGGGATTTCAAGAGTAAGGTGCAGGTGACGGATGTCAATGGCAATGTGAAGGAAGGGACGAGTTTCCATTTTACCCAACTGGCGAACAGCGATCCCAATCTGATCGGGGAGCTGAATCATTATAGCGTGACGTACCAGGCCAAGCCTGTTCAAGATAATAGTTTGCTGGTGACTATTCTGATTAATGTGGTGCCGTGGCTGTTGCTGATTGTCCTCTTCCTCTTTATTATTCGTAGAGCGACGCAGGGCCAACAGAACATTTTCAGCTTCGGTAAGAGTAAAGCCAGGATGGTGCTGGAGGATCGCCCGAGTACGACCTTTGCCGATGTGGCGGGTGTGGAAGAGGCGAAGAATGATCTGGTGGAGATTGTGGAATTTTTGAAGACTCCGCAGAAGTTCCAGCGTCTGGGCGGCAAGATTCCGCGCGGTGTGCTGCTGGTTGGCCCTCCGGGAACCGGTAAGACGCTGCTGGCGCGGGCGGTGGCCGGTGAGGCCAGCGTGCCGTTCTTCTCGATCAGTGGCTCGGAGTTTGTCGAGGTGCTGGTTGGCGTGGGCGCGAGCCGCGTGCGTGATCTCTTCGATCAGGCCAAGAAGGCTTCACCGAGCATCATCTTTATCGATGAAATCGACGCTGTGGGTCGCCAGCGCGGCTCCAGCATTAATAGCAATGACGAGCGCGAGCAGACCCTCAACCAGTTGCTGGTGGAGATGGATGGCTTTGATGCGCGCCAGGCGGTGGTGGTGATCGCCGCGACGAACCGCCCCGACGGACTGGATAAGGCGCTGATGCGCCCCGGTCGCTTCGACCGCCGCGTGACGGTGGATCGTCCCGACTGGAATGGACGCCTGGCTATTCTGAAGATTCATACGCGCAATGTGCCGCTGGCTCGCGATGTGGACCTGATTACGATTGCGCGCGGCACGCCCGGTATGGTGGGCGCGGATATCGCGAATCTGGTCAACGAGGCGGCTCTGCTGGCCGCGCGGCGTAATCTGGATACCGTCACCAATGCCTGCTTTAGTGAGGCGCTGGACAAGATCCTGATTGGCGCGGAGCGTCCGCTGGTACTGAGCGATGAAGATCTGAACGTGATAGCCTATCACGAGGGTGGCCACGCGCTGACTGGTCTGCTGACCGATTTTGTGGACCCCGTGACCAAGGTGACGATTGTGCCGCGCGGCCAGGCGCTGGGCGTGACGATGGTGACGCCGCTCGATGACCGCTATAACTACTCGAAAGAGTATCTGGAGGCGCAGCTGGTCTACGCTCTGGGCGGTCGGGCCGCTGAACAGGTGGCCATTGGACGGATCACCACCGGCGCGGAAAACGACCTTCAGCGTGTGACGGCTATTGCCCGCCAGATGGTGACAAGCTGGGGCATGAGCGAGCGCCTGGGGACGATTTCGTACAGTGAGCGCGAAGATCCCTTCGCCGGGACGGCCCTGGCCGGTAAGGCGCACGACTACAGCGAGAAGACCGCCGCTGTCATCGACTCCGAGGTGAATCGCATTGTCAAATGGGCTTACGACCGCGCGGTTGGCCTGCTCAGCGAGCACAAGCTGACGCTGGATCGCATCGCCCGCGAATTGCGCCTGCACGAAACCATCGATGCCCGCCAGTTGCGCCGCATCCTGGAAGAAACCGGTTCGATCAACGCGGCCCCCGCGTCCTACCGCTAACCAACGCCCTGAGCATTCATTTCAGAAATGAGGCCGGCCCTCTGATGAGGGCCAGCCTCGTTTTTCGTTCTGGTTCGCTGAGCATTCATTCCTCCAGCGGGCGCTTCCATCGTGCGTAAGCAAGGAGTCGGAGGAGGCGCTGCTCTCGCGTTTGCGCGGTGGGGAAATTCCCCTATGCTTGCTGGCGCAACTGGCTGAGCAGCGAGCGGGCGATGACCACGCGCTGAATCTGGTTGGTGCCCTCGAAGATTTGCGCGACCTTGATATCGCGCATGTAGCGCTCCACGGGGTAGTCGCGCACGTAGCCGGCGCCGCCCAGAACCTGTACGGCGTTGGTGGTGACTTCCATGGCCATGTCGGTGGCGAAGCATTTGGCCATGGCGGCGTACATGCCGGCGCTCTGGCCGGTGTCCAGCTTATAGGCGGCCTCGTAGACGAGCAGACGCGCGGCCTCGATTTTCATGGCCATGTCGGCCAGCATGAACTGAATAGCCTGGAAGCCGCTGATGTTCTGGCCGAACTGCTCGCGCTCATGGGCGTAGCGGGTGGCGGTCTCGAAGGCGGCCTGGGCGACCCCTACGGCGATGGCCCCGATGTTGACGCGTCCGCCGTCCAGCGAAGAGAGGGCGATTTTGAAGCCCTGGCCTTCCTCGCCGAGACGCTGCTGCGGGGAGAGCTGGCAGTCGTTGAAGATGAGTTCGCGCGTGGGCGAGGAGTGCAGGCCCATTTTGCGCTCCGTTTTGCCAAAGCTGAAACCGGGCGTGCCCTTGTCTACGAGGAAGCAACTGATGCCAGCCGCGCCCCGCCCCGGCATAGTACGCGCCATGACCATGTAGACTTCGGCCTCACCGCCGTTGGTGACCCACATTTTCGAGCCGTTGAGGACATAGCCATCGCCGCTGCGCTCGGCCCGGCATTGCAGGCTGGCGGCATCCGAGCCGGAGGCGCTTTCACTGAGCGAAAACGCGCCCAGCAGTTGGCCGGAAGCCATACCCACTACCCAGCGCTGCCGTTGTTCCTCGCAGCCAAAGCGCTCGATAGAGCCTGTGACCATGTTGTGTACCGATAGTCCGACGGCGGTGGCCATGTCGCCCCGGGCCAGTTCCTCGTAGACCAGCGCGCCCGCCAGGCGGCTCAGCGCGCTTCCTCCATAGCTTTCCGGCGTAGTCATGCCCATCAGACCCAGTTCGGCCATACGGGTGTAGGTTTCACGTGGAAAGAAGTTCTCCTCGTCCCACGTGCTGGCATGGGGGGTAATATATGCTTCAGTAAATTGACGAGCCAGAGCGCGAATATCCGATTGCTCAGCGTCGAGATCAAATTTCACCGGCTGCTCCTCTTTCTATAGGGGTTTAACTGTTACACTATGCTTTTAATTGTAGCATAGCAGGCCATCGTACCAGTTTTTTAGGGGATTTTCTCTGTCTCTGTATGCTCGCGCCTGCGGCGCTCGCCTGTTTAAAGTGAACGGAAGCGATATTTCTTCAAAAAATGCGTTTCACGCATTTTTTGAAGAAATATCGGTTCCGTTCACTTTAAACGAGGACATGACGAAGTCGTGTCAGTTAGGAAGAGCAGAGTTGTGAGGAAATATCGGTTCCGTTCACTTTAAACGAGGACATGACGAAGCCGTGTCAGTTGGGAGGAGCAGAGTTGTTGAAGAAATATCGATTCCGTTTACGTCAAACGAGGACACGGCTAAGTTGTGCCAGTTGCGAGGAGCAACATGAGCATCCCTGATTTTTCTGAGGCGGCCTCAATCGCTTGTTGTGACCAGCTCCCTC
>DASZXF010001052.1:0-15412 GCA_035546055.1 Ktedonobacteraceae bacterium | reverse complement strand
GCGCAAAAACGGAGACATGGGATGCTGATTCACCGAGTTATCCACAGAAATTGTGGATAACTCGGTGAAAAAATGTGCAGAAGTGGTATGGTTCTATCTATACGGATAGGGCTTGATCGAAATGCTGAATCCCCATGTGCGCCAGGACGCGGTAGATGCGGAGGATTTCTCCGAGGCTGGTGGCGCTGGCGAGGCGCGGACCGCTCTGATGGGGCGCATCTCCGGCGTAGACTCCGCTGATGTGTCCGAGCATGTCTTCTCGCATGTGCTGACGGAACGGCTCAAGCGCTTGCAGACCTTTACGCCAGATGTATTCCTGGTACAGATCGGTCTGTTTGCCCTGTTTGCCGCTGGTGGCACGGGCATATGTATACTCGTTCCCGGCTTTGAGCATACTATCAATGTAGGGGCCGATGAGCCAGGGCCAGGCCGCGCCCTGGTGCAGAGCGACGGCGAGCTGATCGTGTGCCTCCGGGAGCTGACCGCGATAAGCTGGATCGCGGGGCGAAAGGGTGCGCAGACCGCAGGGAGTGACAAGCTGACTGGTGATGATGTCGAGCAGGGCGCTATAGCGGTGACTGTCCAGGACGGCATGGCGCAGGGACATGGCGAGCAACTGGTTCGGACGCAGGCGCGTGTCGTGTCCCGCTGGACCGTCGATGACATCGTAGAGGTATCCGCCGTCCGGGTACCAGAAGCGTTCATTAAAGCTGCGCCGGCAGAACTCGGCCTGTTCGCTGTAATATTCCCGGCTATAGTTGATGCGCCCGCGCTGGTAGAGAATGCGCGACCACTCGTGCATGAGCGAGAGGGCGTGATACCAGAGGGCGTTGATCTCGACGGCTTTGCCCGCGCGCGGGGTGACGGGCTGACCGCCGCTCAGGGCGTTCATCCAGGTCAGGGCGCGTCCCGCTTCTCCGGCGCGCAGCAGACCGTCGTCAGGATCGGCCTGAATACCGTGCAGCGTGCCCCGGGTGTACCAGTTGATGCTGTCGGCCAGACGTGCATAGAGTTCGTCGAGCAACTCGTAATCGCGGGTCGCGTTCAGATACTTGTCCAGCGTGTAAAAGTACCAGAGGGTTGTATCGGCGCCGGTGTAATCGGCCTCTGTCAGCCTGAGAAGCTGCGCGCTGGGCAGACGATCCGGGAGCAAACCCTGGCGGAAGGTGCGGCCAAGGTGGCGCAGGATACGCTGCGCCTCGCTGTAGCGGCGCGTGGCCACGGTCAATCCCGGCAGAGCGATGAGCGTATCGCGCACGCTGTCTTCCTGATCGTAGTAGCCAGGCGTGATGATCGGAATGTGCTCGGCGGCCCGAAAGAAAAACGCCGCCTGGTCGGAGCGATCCTGGTACGGCAGGGTGCGCTGAATTAACAGGCGATCACCGGCCTGGTGGAGGAGCTGCAAAAATTCTTCGCTCTCAATGGCGGACGAGGAGGTAGAAGCGAAGGGCAGCACCGGCAGGGTGTGAACGGACCCGCCGCCTTCGCCGAAATAGCTCTGTCCTCGCAGGGTGCTGCGCTGGTAATCAAGCGCCTGCTCGTAGGCCTGGTTGATCTGTTTCTGGCTGAAAGGCAGCGTGGAGAGTTCTTCCGTGGTGACAAGAATGGTCAGACACGAGTCCCTTTCTGGCCAGAGTTTCGCGCGGATCACGCCGGGCAAATAGAGATTGTCGTTAGCTGGCAGACCCGCAGCGAGATCGCGCCGGTGCCGGAAGTTCCAGTACCAGACGCCGGTAGGGATAAATTGCGTCTGACTCTCGCTCTGTCCAATGCTCAACAGGTGAAAGGGCGTTTGCCGATCCCTGGTTTCAATCGTGCATCCCGCGCAACCACGCGGCAGCGCCAGCGCCATCTCATCCTCCTCAGAGGGAGTATCGCTCTGCTGGCGATGGGTTGACACCTGAAAATATCCATCGCCGCCATCCGTCTGCAACTGATTGTAGGGACGATGCGCGACAAACGGCAACAGGGTCAGGGTGAGCGCAGCCGGGAGATTTTCGCCATGTTGATAGGCGTAAGGAGAGCCGCCATGGGGACGAAGCGTGCCGCGCCAGGACTGTCCCGCATTTCCCTGGCCGCTCTGCTGCGCGCTGGTGCGCAGCACGCGATACTGAATACAGGTCGTGTTTTGTTCCTGGGGCATCCAGATGCGCTTTTCCAGCATAATACCGTCCGCGCCGCCCAGGCGGTAAGTAAAAACGGGAAAGCCTTCTTCCAGACGAAAGGCCTCCAGGTGAACAAAGCCAGCAGGATTGAGCGTTCCATCCCGGTACTCGTTCGTCCCCAGGTAGTAAGTACGCTGGTCGAAAAGTACCTCCTCATCGATTTTGGCCAGCAAAAGCTGAGGAAGAGTATCCTCCAGCGCGGCCACCAGCAGCCCCTGCTGCCTGCGCGTCAGAGTTCCGGCTATGGTGCCAGCCGCGTACCCTCCCCGGCCATTGGTAATAAACCACTCGCGTCCGATGGTTTCATCCAGGTTACAACAGATCGTGCGGTCAAAAGAGATGGGCATAGCAATCCCTCCAAGCCCCTCGAAGGTGCCATTCTGCGACAACGGTCAAACAATTTCTCTGCTATGGATGACGTTTTTTCCTTCCCTGTGTTAAGTGTATCATAATCTGCCATAAAATTGAGGTAAGATTCACGTTTTTTCGGACAAAAGTCGGACAGATGTCAAAAATGCTGTCTCTATATGTAGAGACTTTTGTACTTTTTACACTGACCGGCGAACGCTTGCTTCTAGCTCAGTCTGAATTTTGTGATTGATAGGTGGGTTTATACGTAATATAACTAGAGATGGTGCCTCACCCCGCTTCGTGTGTTTGTGATGCACTACATTTTGTCCCTTTATTTGCTTTTGCAACAGGAGGTTTGCTTCATGCGATCTTTCTCCCCTCACAGAAAGGCGCAGCGGGTGCCCAGGCCGATGCTATTTTTTGGTGCGTGCATGGCATTTCTGCTTTTCGCGCTGGCTGCCTGTGGTAACGGTTCCACTGGTTCCAGCAATACGACCGTACCCACACCCAATTCTTCGCTGCCCACTGTGACCGCTCCTACGGATCTGGTTACGCCTGGTACGCTGACGGTTGGCAGCGATACCACCTATCCTCCGCAGGAATACATCGACACCGCGACGGGCAAGGCGACCGGCTTCGATGTTGATCTGATTACGGCCATTGCTGACCGCATGGGTTTGAAGGTCAACATTGTCACCACTGGCTTTGATACGATTCTCGATTCCCTGACCGCCAAACGCTTTGACGTGGTGATTTCCGCCGTGACTATCAATCCTGATCGCCAGAAGAAGGCCGATTTTGTGCCCTACTTCAACGCGGGTGAGTCGCTGCTGGTGGAAAAAGGCAATCCCAAGAACATCACCGACATCAACAACGCCTGCGGCTTAAAGATAGGCGTGCAGGATGGCACCGTTGAGCAGACCGATGCCCAGGCCGCCAGCGATGCCTGCACCAAGGCCGGCAAGTCGGCGATCACGCTGACCGTTCTGAAGAACGAGACCGACGTGGTGCAACTCCTGGCCACCAAGCGCGTTGACGCGACCTACCAGGACTCGCCTGTGACCGACTACTACATTTTGCAGAATCCGGGCCAGTTCCAGGTCGGTGGCTCGGTGGTCAATGCCGCTGCCGAAGGTATCGCGGTACGCAAGGGCGACAGCGTGATGCTGACCGCCGTCCAGACCGCCTTCAGCCAGCTCAAGACCTCCGGCACCTACGACGCCCTCTTTAAAAAGTGGATGCTCGACGACGACCAGAAGTACACCGGTACCTCTTACATCGAGCGCCGCACTTCTGCGACCGCGTAATTCAGGCGCCATAAAAGAACAGGAGGCAGGCTGCGGCTTGCCTCCTGTTCTTTTATGGTCTCGCACTTCACTATCATTCCACTGCTCGCGCCTGCGGCGCTCGCACATTTACTAAAAGGTGTTTCATGTTTTTGCAGCACGTACCTCAAAAATATGAAACACCTTTTAGTAAATAAAAATATCAGTCATCCCAAATGAGTGGGGAGGAGCGCCACAAGCGGTTGGGGCCGCCTTAGAAACATCAGGGATGACTCATTGTACATTGACTAAAGGTGTTTTATATTTCTTGTGGCATATGACGCAAAAAATATAAAACACCTTTAATCAATAAAAAGTAGTCCGCTTGCGGGCTGCGAGTGGCGAGAGCGCAGCTTGCGCGATCTCTGTATTGATAGAAGAGAATATTAACAATAATGGATGAATATGGTATGCTAGGCTCACTACCTCATCAAAGGCCATGACTGATGAGGCTTTCAGGTTTCTAACTCCCGAAAGGAGAACCAGCTCGTGTTTCGTTGGGATATTTTTGCTCAATTCCTGTTTTCCTCACCGGTATCGGTGTCCTTTTTTTTAAAAGGTGCCTGGACCACCATCTGGATTTCGGTGGTGGCGCAATCGCTGGGTGTGGTCATCGGTTTGCTGCTGGCCCTGATGCGGATGTCAAATCTGCCGTCGCGCAATGTTCCTGTGCTCTCCTGGCTGGCGCGGGCCTATGTCTGGTTTTTCCGTGGCAGTCCTCTGCTGGTGCAGGTGCTTTTGCTGTTCGATGGCCTGCCGAGGGTTTTTCCTAATCTGCCGCTGCTGCCGGACTGGGCGTGTGTGGTGGTGGCCTTTTCGCTGAACGAGGGCGCCTATATGTCCGAGATTGTGCGCGCCGGTATCAGCTCGGTCGATGTGGGCCAGATGGAGGCTTCCAAGGCTCTGGGTATGCGCTACTGGCTGGCCATGCGCCGCATTATTTTGCCGCAGGCCGCGCGTGTGATTATTCCTCCGCTGGGCAATGAATTCAACAATATGCTCAAGACGACCTCGATTGCCTCGATTATCGGTATTTATGATCTGACCTACACGGCTGAAACCTTTGGCGCGCCAACTTTTACGATTTTTGAGCTTCTGCTGGTGGCGACTCTTTACTACTTGCTGCTGACGACCCTCTGGGGCTTTGTGCAGAACTGGATTGAAAAGAGCCTGGACCCCAACCGCAATACGAAAATCGAGCTGGATCAGAAGAGTTTGAGCAATCGCGTCTTTGGCTTTGGCTTGAACCGCTCTGGCGCTGCCGGCGCTCGTTAGGAGAAAATGGCGATGAGTATGACGGAAATGAACGGTACCCTGGAGGCGGAGATGGTGCGCTGCGAGCAGATTGTCAAACGCTTTGGCCAGCTCACGGTGCTCAACGGGGTGGATCTTTCGGTGAAACGCGGCCAGGTGGTGGTGATCATCGGTCCCAGCGGCTCAGGGAAAACGACTCTTCTGCGCTGCTTGAATCACCTGGAAAAGATCGATGGCGGGCGCATTTATATTGAGGGCCAGTTGCTGGGCTATCGCGAGGTCAATGGACGCTTGCTGGAGGACCGCGAGGTCAATATTGCCCGTCTGCGGGCGCAGATCGGTTTTGTCTTTCAGCGCTTCAATCTCTTTCCCCACAAGACGGTGCTGGAGAATGTGATCGAGGCGCCGCTTCATGTCCTGCATCAGTCCAGGTCGGAAGTGCTCGAACGTGCCCGCGATCTGCTGAACAAGGTCGGTCTGCTCGATAAGATCGATGCGTATCCCCACAAGCTTTCCGGCGGTCAGCAGCAGCGCGTGGCCATCGCGCGGGCGCTGGCGATGAATCCCAAACTGATGCTGTTCGACGAAGCAACTTCCGCGCTGGACCCCGAGCTGGTGGGCGAGGTGCTCAAGGTCATGCGCCAACTGGCCGAGGAGGGCATGACGATGGTCGTAGTCACGCATGAAATGGGCTTCGCGCGCGATGTGGCCGATCATGTGATTTTCATGGATAAATCGGTGATTGTGGAGCAGGGAACGCCGGAGCAGGTGTTTGAGCACTGCGAAAATCCACGCACGCGCGAATTTCTGGGTATGCTTGGCTAACCGGGATGCAGGTTTGGGTGAACGGGGTTCAGGGGCCGCGCCCCTGGCGGGGATTGGAATGTCCCCGATCTTCTTTCACGTCCGCCGTCGCAGGTAGCGGAAAAATATGCGCACGGCGTTTGCCAGACTCTGTTATAATCTGGCCATGCGTGTTTTGATGGCGACTATTACAATGAACAGCGAGATCCTGCCGGGGGTGCATATGCTGGAGGTGCAGGCTCCGCAACTGGCGCGGGCGGCGCAGCCGGGACACTACTGCTTGCTGCGCGGCTGCTCCGCCTTGGCCTATGATCCCCTGTTGCGCCGGCCTTTCTTCGTGGCGGATGTTGAGCCTGGCCGGGACACCTGCCGCTTCGTGGTTTATCCGCGCGGACGTGTCTCGACCTGGCTGACGGGCCAGCAGCCGGGGATGACGCTCGACCTGCTGGGTCCGCTGGGCCACGCCTGGGACATTCGGCCACAGGTGCGCAATGTCCTCCTGCTTGGGGCGGACCCGCTGCTACCCTCGCTGCTCTTGCTGGCCCGCCAGGCTGTTGAGCGCGAGCTGGCCGTCACGCTCATTCATTGTGTGGAACGAACTGAAGAGGGATATCCGCCGGCTTTGCTGGCGCCGGAAATAGAGTATCAGGTTCTCGCCCACGGCGGCAACGCGGAAGCGCTGGCGGCTCAGGTTGGTGCCTACCTTCCCTGGGCAGATGCCGTCTGTTGTAGCCTCTCAGAAAATCTGCTGGCCGCGCTGGTGCGCGCTCATCCGCGTTTGCGCGAAAAAAATGTTGCTCAGGCAGTGGTGGGACGCCCGCTCATGTGCGTGAGCGGCACCTGCCTGGCGTGCCAGTTGGAAACGCGTCATGGTCCGCGCCTGGTCTGCCGGGATGGACCTGTCTTCGCCCTGCGCGATGTGGCGGCGGATTGGTAAAGCGCCGACCTGTTTCAGCTTATTGCGCCAGCCGTTGCTTGTGCGCCGCGCCCTGTATCTCATAGAGGCGATGTGTGCCGAGGGGCTGATCCTCCGTCGGCAACGTATCCACATCTACGGAGATAGCGCAGAGGCGTTGCGGAACGATAAAGCTCGGATAGAGATCAAGCAACTGCAGGAAAGCGCGCAGAATTTGTGGATCAAAGCTGCTGCCCGAACCGGCCAGCAGGCGCTCCCTGGCCATATCCAGCGAAAGCGGCGCTTTATAGGGACGCTGCGAAGTCAGCACATCGAAGACATCCGCCACGGTTAAAATCCGCGCGCTCAGGGGAATCTCCTCCCCTTTCAATCCCGTGGGGTAGCCATGGCCATCCCAGGCCTCGTGGTGGTGGAGCACCGTTTCCACGTAGAAAGGATGGACATCACAGCCAATCAGAATCCGCGCGCCAATCACCGGATGGCGTTCCATCGTGCGCCGCTCCTCCGGGGACAGCGCGGCTGATTTCAGGAGAATATCATTGGCGATCCAGGTTTTACCCAGATCATGAACAAGGGCTGCCAGTGCCAGGTCGCGGGCGTCACGCCGGTTCCAACCCACGTAACGGGCCAGCCGTTGAGCGTAGGTCGCCACTCGTCGCGAGTGCTCATAGGTCACAATATCCCTCTCTCGAATGCTGCTCGCAAACGAAAGCAATACCTGGCGGACCTCTTGTTCCTGGTTTATTTTTGCTGTTACCACCTCGGTACTTCCCTCTCTACGAATCCTGGCATAGCTGGTATGAGTTATCTTATGCTTTGTCATGCTTGTTTCAGGAAAAAGCGTTCCTCACAGAGAGAAACCCCATCAAGGGCTGCTGCCTGTATGCACGTTCCTTAATAAGCGCATACTATAACATAGCAACCGGCGCAGGATAGGTCAATTATGTAGGACTTCCGGTTTGGGTATAACGATGTCTCAATTGGATTTATGCCTATATATAGATATGACGCCGGAAAGAGTCCTTGTATAAACGAATAAACAGATCAACGCACAGCTTTCTTCAATCTGGGCAATGGCCAGTACTTTTGCCAGGTGCAGGAGTCGCTACCTGAACAATCTTTCTCTATACAGACATACGTCATAAAGACGCTGCTTTATTACAGAATGCGTCACCATTCCCCAAATAGTCCTTTTTTTCCTACCATTAGTGTTTAATTCGTTGCGTTTGTGATAGACTCCTCTAGATAGTATAGCCATTTATCGTTAGAGTCAGAGTTTTCTATCCAGGTATGCTCATATGCCTGGAACGTTTTCAAAACCATTGGAATAGTGTGCTTCCTGTGGATGAAGCCGTGGAGTTGCTTGCGGACCAGGAGCCAGTTGGATGTGATGTCTAACCTGTGGCTATTCTTCCGGCAGGCGCGAGGTGGGCGGGGTCATCCACCACACGGGAAAGGCGGGGTGTATGAGGGTTTTGAGAGGAGAAGCTGGCGCTGACACATGCTCGCACTCAACAGACGGCCTCGAAAGTCGTTTCTACAGACGGAAGTAGTAATCTATGTCAGAACAGAACGTGGAAGAAGAACTGAGTTCCAACTCTGCTCCCAGCTCCGATGAGCAGGCAAA
Organism: Ktedonobacteraceae bacterium; assembly: GCA_035546055.1. Classification (GTDB taxonomy): domain Bacteria; phylum Chloroflexota; class Ktedonobacteria; order Ktedonobacterales; family Ktedonobacteraceae; genus Paraktedonobacter. The sequence goes on along the minus strand of DASZXF010001052.1, from coordinate 6,970 downwards.
TGGCGTAATCACGGTTGTCCTCACCGCTGATAACCATCTCGGCTACGCTGCTCATGGCCAGAGTCCGCGCAAGCGCGATGAGCGCAGAGAGCGCCTGCGTTACGCGTTCCAGCAGGCGACAGATTTCGCGATTGGCCAGGGTGTTGATCTGTTTATTCAGGCTGGAGATCTTTTCGATTCGACCAGCCCCGATGAGCAGGATCGGAGCTTTGTCGCGACTCGCCTGGCCCAGTTGCGCCAGGCTGGCATTCGAGCCTTTGCTCTGGGGGGTCTGCACGATACGCCCGCGAGCAGTCAGGTCATTCCCGCTCCCCAGATCAGCTATGCTCGCCTGGGTGCTTTGCACTATTTCCCCCCTCATGCGCCTGCCTTTCCTCTGGAGCCGCTGATGATCGACGTGCGGGGCACGCGTGTGGGTCTGTGCGGCCTGGGCGTGGTGGCAGGTGATGAAGGCGATCCTCTGGCTCAATTGCGGGTGGAAAGTGAGATCGAGGGCGCGGCTATCTCGTTGCTGATCCTTCACGCGCCGCTGGAGGGGCAGAGCGCCTTGACGGCTGTACCCGATGTGCGCGCCTTGGTGCGCCGGAGCAGTCTGGAGCAACTCGCGGCCTTTCGCTATGTTCTGGCTGGCTATCATCACGCGTACCGGCATTTCCAGGCCGGTTCGTGCGATGTGATAGTGGCCGGAGCGACGCAGCACGTGGATTTTAACGATCCGACTGATCAACCCGGCTTTGTTTTCCTGGGTCTGGCCGCCGATGGTGTGCGCTGGTGCAAGCACATCTCCGTGGACGCTCTGGAACTGCATCGCCTGGTGGTGAGCACGACGGAACTCTGGCCCGTCGAGGCGGAGGAGGCCGTTGACAGTCCGACTGAGATCATTCTGACGCGCCTGGAGCCGCTCTGCAAGCCCGATGCGCTGGTTCATCTGCGTTTCGAGGGCGAGGTGACGCGTAAGCAATATCACCAGCTGGATTTGAACGCTGTGCGCCGTTTCGGCGAAGAACATGCTTTTGCTTTATCAATTGATGACAGCGCCCTTTCTTTCTTGCCTGAGCAGCAGGCGGTCTCGGCTGAAACCGGCGAACGCTTTTCTCCCCGTGAGGAACTGATTTCACTGGCCGATGAATGGATCGAACAGGCTCAGGATGAGCAGGAGCGCAAGGCTTTGCTGATTACTAAAGAAGAGCTACTGGCTGCTCTGGACGGAGTTCGCTACCCTGCGTCCAGAGGGGGTCTGTAAAGAGGGGGCGCTTATGATAATCCTGAAACATTTTATTGCTGAACATTTTCGCCTTCTTCGCCGCATTGATCTGCACTTTCCGCAGCGCGGGAGTATTCTGATTCAGGGACCGAACGAGGCGGGTAAATCAACGCTTTTTGAAGGTATTTATTTTGCTCTTTATGGCGAGGCTCTTTCAGTTGACGCGAATAAACGCGGCAATCCACATCTGGATGAACTGATCTCCTATGGCGAGCGCGCGGCGACGGTGACTCTGACGGTGACCATCGGCGCGACTGAGCTGACGGTGACGCGCATCATTGAACGCGGACGCGGCCAGCGGGCTTCTCTGGCGGTGCGCCGCCTGGGTATGCCGGAAGATAATACGATCACAAATGTGGCTTCGGTCAATCAACGCATTGTGCGCGAACTGGGACAGATCAACAGCGAGACGCTGCGCAATTCGTTTTTGATCGAGCAGAAAAGCCTGGGACGCCTGGAGCGCCTGACGGGCACTGAGCGCGAGGAAACGCTGCGCCGCCTGCTCGGTCTGGAGAAGTTTACCCGCCTGGCCGAACAGTTTAAGCTGACCGACGAGGACGAGAAGGCGCTGCACGAAAGCGTGGAACACCTGCGCCTGGCCGAACTCCAGGCTCGTATCCCCGAGGTGAGCGCGCAACTGGGCGAGACGGAAGCGGCGCTGGACGCCGTGGCGGTGACTGAAGCCCTGGCCGCGATTGATCAGCAGGAAGCGGAAATCGGCGAACAGCAGGGCGCGCTTGAGCAACTGGAGATTCAGCGCAATGAGATCAAGGGCCGCCAGAGCCGCATCAAGCAACTCAAGAAGGCCAACGAAACCCTGGGCCAGATTATCGCGGCCTATGACTCAATCGCCGAGGCCCAGCGCGAAATTCCCGACCTGGAGCGCCAGATTACCGAACTGGAGCGCCGCGAGCGCGAGGAGTTGCCTTCGCTGGAGCAGCGCGTGCGCGAACTCTCCGAACTGGCGAAGTCCTTTGGCACCCTGGAGCACATGGCCGCCGACCTGCTGACTGTGGTCAACACTATTAAAGAACTGGAGCAGGAGGTGCGCGAGCACGAGCACATTCAGGAGACGCTGACCGACCTGGATGGGCAGATCGCCCACGCTCAATTGCTGGTGGACGAGTCCCTGCAATCGCAAAACGAGGTAGAGGAGCAGAATCGCTCCGGTCGTCCCAAACTGGAGGCGCGTTTACAACGTCTGCGCGCGCTGGCCGAAAAGCTGCGTGCCTTGCAGCAGGCCGAGGCGCAGCGGCTGCAAACCCTGGCGCAGAACGACCAGGCGGAAGAGAACGGCGTGGCTCTGCGCCGCGTCTGGCGCGAACTGCAGGATAGCGAGAAGGAACTGGAACTGGTCGAGCGTGAGGCTCGCCAGGTGCAGCAGCGAGCCGACGCGGTTGAGCAACGCTGGCGCAAGATCAATATTCGCCGTCAGCTCGTCGAATGGCAGCGTCTCAAAGCGCTCTCGCAGGGTCTGGCGGACGCCGAGCATCATTTGCAGGCTGCCCACATGCGCCAGGAGAAACTGACCATCGCCGAGAACGACGCCAAGAGCGCGCGCAATCGCTCGGTAGGCGTCCTGGCCGCTGGTGTTGTTAGCATTTTTGTCCTGGCTATTGTGGCCATTGTCGTCTTTCTCAACAATTTGCCCACGGTCGGGGCTGTGTCGATGATCGCCATGCTGGGCGCTATCGCGTTGAGCGTTTTCCTGGGCCGCCGGTGGCGCGCGGCCTCGCAAGCTTATGCCGAGGCTCACACAGCCACTCAGGAGGGCATGAACAGCGTCAGCATGATGGTGGCTGCGCGCCAGGCGGCAGTGCGCATGGGTGGCAATCACGAGGCGCTGGCCCAGATCGAACGCGAGATTACTTCGCTGGGCGGCTCCATTCCCGGCTCGGTGGAGGAGGCGCAGCACATCCTTTCCATGCACCCGGAGACGGAGGAGAGCATCGCCGAGTTGCAGCAGCGCCTGAATGAGAGCCGCGACGAGGCCCAGGCGGCGCGCAATCAGGTCAACGTGACCATGGAAGCCGTGGCGGGTCTGCGCAAAGAGTATACCCGCCTGCAGGATCAGCGTCGTCAAGAGGACTGGGATGTGATTGACGAGAAGCTGCGCAGCATCCAGAGCAGAATTGAGCAGTTGCGCGGCGAAATCGTCATCGCCGCCGGCCAGGAGGGTCTGCCCATCCCGGTCGGCGAGATCACCACCGGTACAGGCCAGCATCCTACCTCTTCGGCCAATGTGGCTAACGAGGCGGAACTGAAGGTCCATATCGATGACTCGATCAGGGCCACCGAGCGCGAAATCGCTATTCTGGAAGGCAAGATGGGTGTGGTGCCCGACCTGGAGGCGCAGGTGAAGATTCACCGCGATGCCCTGGGGATTCTCCTGGCGCGTAGAAAAGCCCTGGTTGAGCGCCATGAGCAATTCCAGGCCAGCGCTCCGCTGCAGCGCATGGAGCGCGCCCGCGAACAGCAGACCGCTCTGCGTGAGGCTCTGCGCTCGTTGCAGGATACCCTGCGCCTGCGCGTGCAGCCTCTGGGCGTGACCTTCGGCCAGACCGCCATCACCACCGCCGAGTCCACCGCGCGCCGCCAGTTGGAGGCGCTGCACGTGGCTCTGGGCAATAAGGAAGACTTGCAGACGCGTCACCAGACCTACTCCGAGCACCTCAAAGAGCAGCAGGCCTCGCTGGCCGATCACTATCGCCAGCTCGCCAAGTTCAGCGGCTCGCTGGGCGCCTGGATCGTGCCGCCCAATCCTTTCGCCGAGGTGCTGGTCAAGCTGCGCCTGCGCTGCGAGCGTGAACTGCAGGAGGCCAACGAGCCAAGCATTCAGGACGAGCTGGAAGATCTGAAAAATCAGGAGGGCGCGCTGAACGTCAGAATCGCCCTCTGTGTGCAGGAAATCGAAGAGACGCAGGAGCGCATCGCCGCCGTACTGGCGCAGCGCACCCGTCCCACGCCCAGGGGCTACACGCGCGCCGAAGTCGTGGCGGTCTGGCCGCTGGTCGGCGAACACAGCCCGGCTGATCGCGAACGCCTGGAACTCCGCCAGGCCGAGCTTGAGGGAGAACTGCACCGCCTGGAGGAGCAAGAACTGGAACTCAGTCAGCAGTTGCAGACCGGTGGCCGCAAGCTGGATCTGGAGGAAGCGCGTCAACGCATGGAGCGGCAGGAGCGCAACTATCAGACCAAGAAACGCGGCAGCCTGATGCTCCAGGCCACGACCGACCGCCTGATGCGCAAGATGTTGCCGCGCATCGAATACTACATGCAGCAATTCCTGCCGGTTCTCACCGTTGGCCGCTATCACGATATACGCCTGTTTACCGAGGCGGACGAGCAGGCGCCCAGCGGCGGCCCTCTCCAGTTGAGCGTCTGGGAGCCCGCCGCCAGCGAGTATATCCCGCGCAACGCGCTCTCAGGCGGCACAGCGGACCAGATTTCGCTGACTCTGCGTCTGGCCTTCGCCGTGGCCTCGTTGCCCCGCGAACTGAGCGCCGCGCCCGGTTTCCTGCTTCTCGACGAGCCATTGACCTCTTCCAGTCGCGAGCGCATGCAAGCCCTGGTGGATATCATGACCGGCGAGGTGCTGGGTCAGCACTTTGAGCAGGTGCTGTTCATCTCGCACAACACGGCCTTCGATCCCGCCATGTTCAACCATCACATCTATGTCGACAACGGCCAGGTTTCCGAGAGCACCCTGCCGGCGGGCGAAGCCTTCGCGCCGGCCACGCCCCTCGGTCAGACCATGACCACTCCCCTGCCGGACACCGCCGATCTGGAGGCTCTGCCCGCCAGCGACGACGACGACGGCACATCCACGGCCAAGGTGCCCATTGCCCTGCCAATCATTGAGTAAAAGGCAAGAAAAAAGAGCGGTTCACGGACCGCTCTTTTTTCTTGCCCTCAAATGTGGGCGCTACAATTGCAGATCAAGCTCCTGGAAAAGTCCTGCCTGTCCTGCTTCAGTCAGGCGAACTGCGCGGCTGGTTGGCGAACGGACAATCCAGCGTTGCTCAAAGAGGCGCGTGGCGAGGCTGGCGCCGAGCGCGCCCGCCAGGTGATAGTGCCTTTCGCTCCAATCGAGACAGGTGGCCGCGAAGATTCTCCGTCTCTGCCGGGCCTGGGAAACATCCACGCCAAGATGAAGGAGCCACTGTTCTCCTTCGGAAGTCAGCAAAAACTCTTTTCCTTCTTCGCCAAGGTAGCCGCGCTGGAGCATGGCCTGCGTGATACCCACGCCCAGTTTGCCGGCCAGGTGGTCGTAGCAGGTGCGGGCAAAGCACAACGCCTTTGTCTCCTCAGATTGGCGGAGCGAATGCACACGCGGGCGCGGCGCGATCACCTGAAAGGCTTCAAGCGCGTGCCCTACCTCGGGACTGGCCAGGCGATAGTAGCGATGCCGTCCACGCGGCTCTACGGTCAGCAGTCCTCCTGCCACCAGTTTCGCCAGGTGCGCGCTCATGGTCTGCTGTGTCAGTTGACAGCGCGCGACCAGTTCGCTGGCCGGCAAAGCCACGCCGCCAAGTAGCGCCATAAGAATCGTGGCGCGCGTCGGTTCCCCAACCAGGGAAGCGATTGCTGCGATATCGGGTTGTGTATCCATACTTCGATGATACACGATATATTTCTGTTTTACAATAGGCCTGATGAAAGAGCAGCTTTCTCTCATCCTGGTCCAAACTCACTTTGAACAATCTGGAGGATTGAATGACGAATCAACGACTTTCTTTTGACAAAGAAGTTTCACTGCTTTCCGAGCATTTTCGCGTTCTTACGCCGTCTATTCTCTACTTTGGTACGCCGGTTGTGCTCATCAGTACAATCAATGAAAATGGCAGCGTCAACCTCGCGCCCATGTCTTCGGCCTGGGCGCTGGGCTATACAGTCGTGCTGGGTCTGGGGGCTGGTGGCAAGACGATTGAAAACCTTATGCGTACAAAAGAATGCGTGCTGAATTTTCCTTCTGACGATCTCTGGCAGGCGGTAGAGCGTCTGGCTCCGTTGACCGGCAAAGATCCTGTTCCTGCCAGGAAAGCTGCCCAATTCCACTTTGAGCAGGAAAAATTCGCCGCCGCCGGTCTGACGCCTCTGGCCTCCGAGTGCGTCCAGCCGCCCAGGGTCGCGGAATGTCCCTTGCAGTTTGAAGCCAGGGTGCATGACATTCGTCCTTTCCGCCAGCCCGACACGGCCTTTATTGTCGAAGCCGACGTGCTGCGGGTCCACGCGCATATGAGCATCATGGAGGGTCAGCAGCATATTAACCCCCAGGCCTGGCATCCCCTCATCTACAATTTCCGCCATTACTTCGGCCTGGGCAGTCAGTTGGGCAAGACCTTCCGCGCTGAAGTGTAATGCTTGCTTGATCTCTCGGGCGCTCAACAGATAAGCGTCAGGAAATATCCTCACTGATCCCTTGCAGTTCGTGCTTCGGATCGCGCATCATCAATTCAGGGACGACCTTGTGAGGATCGCGATTCTCGAAGAGGATTGTGCTCAAGGCCTGGGTGATCGGCATTTCGACGCCATAGCGGGCGGCGAGTTTGAGCGCGGCGCGCGTGGTAAAAACACCCTCGGCGACGGAATGGGTGGAGGTCAGGATGGCCTCCAGCTTTTCGCCGCCGGCCAGGCGACGGCCCAACTGCTGGTTGCGGCTCAGAGGACTGGCGCAGGTAGCGATGAGGTCGCCAATCCCGGCCA
>DASZXF010001051.1:0-1600 GCA_035546055.1 Ktedonobacteraceae bacterium | reverse complement strand
CGCCTGGGTCTATGGTCCGCAGGCAGCTCTGATCGCCGAGCGTTTTGGCACGCGAGCGCGTTACAGCGGTGCCTCGCTGGGCTATCAACTCGCGGCCCCCTTCGCCGGAGGTCTGGCGCCCATCATCGCTCTGCTCTTGCTTAACGGTAAGACGAGTCTGGCCGCGCTGGGTTTGCCGAAGGTTGTGGTGGACATCGGCTCAGGCTCCTGGCAGGCGGTATCCATTTATATCATCATCCTGGGCGTCATCTCGTTCTTCTCGGTGCTGGGCCTGAAAGAACTCTCCAGGGTCGATATCTCCGATGCCGAAGCCTATAAGATCAGCGCAGCCGCCGGACCCGATGTCCCGGCGCTTGAGGCTGAGTAAGTAAACGCGTGATGCGCGCGCCCGCTTTGCCTGGACGAGCGGACGCGCGGCCATATAGGAGTCAATCAAGGTGCCCGCGCCAGTCGGTAGTGGGCATAGTCTGCGCCTCCGCTCTTTCCCAGTGGCCGCCATTCTGCCAGTACTGCTCGATGCTTTCCAGACTCTTCTGACGCGTGGAACGGCGTTGTCCCACGTATCACAGCAGAACGTCTTTGATCCGCTCCCAGGATAACAGATCAAAGGCGTTCCCGGATCACCCATCTGAGGGATTTTTCATCGTTTCCTCCAGGCAGACAAGAGAGGGTGTGACAAATGTTTCCGCCCTTGACGCCATGGGGACAGGGGGGTATGATGATTTGCAAGCAAACACGCCCGGAGACAGGGGCGCTCGGCGATGGTGGGATGATTGGACGGCGGGGCTGTCTCCTTTGCTCCAGGATGACCAGCCAGAAGAAGACCGAGAAAACATGTGCTGTCGGAAGGAAGAGAAGAGATGGTTTGTCCGAACTGTCGCGCCGGATGCGCGACGCAAGATATTTTTTGCCGGCGCTGTGGAGCCGATTTGAGTGTTCCCTCGAAAAGTCTGGTGCCGGTGCAGGCGCAATTGCCGGCGCTTTTGAGCGGGTCGCCTCTGCCGCGCGTAGCGGCTGGCGTGGGTGCGCTGGCAGTGGGCGTGGGTCTGGAACTGCTGCGCCGTGGCCTGCTGACTCGCCTGGCTCGCTCGGGGGGGCGGTCCGCGAAGTTGCTCCCCACGCTTTCCCCGGGCCATATGCGCGGGTTATTGACGAACGACGAGCAGAAAAAAACGGTAAAACTGCCTAAAGGTTATGAGATACATGAAACCGTGGTCTATATGAGCCGGGTGATTCGCCGCGAGGATTAGGACGACGCGGATCGCGCGTGATTGCTGCCTGAGATGGGCTGGATTGAGAAGAAACGGGCATGGCTTTACTTATACGAGACAGGGAGGTGCGCTCTCTGCTCACGATGTCTGATGCCATTGATGCGTTGGAACGGGCCTTTATTGCGCTTTCCCACAAGAACGCGGCCAATCGTCCACGCCTGCGCATTGCGCAGAAAAGTGGCGTTTTACATGTGCTGGCCGCTGCTTTTCCCGCTGGCGGTGTCCTGGGTTTACGCACAACCACGGTTTTTCACCAGGGTATGCGTTCGGTGGTCATGCTGTTTAGCGCGGAGGATGGGCGCTTGCTCGCGCTGGTGGAGGCCGACTGG
>DASZXF010001050.1:0-6283 GCA_035546055.1 Ktedonobacteraceae bacterium | reverse complement strand
TAACTCAGATAGACACCTGCGCGTATCCAGACGCAGGTGCCTTGATTATTTCTGGCAGGTACGCTTTGACATGAAAATGGAACCACAAAAATCGCTGGAGGTGGCAGCTCCGACCTCGACCGCTTCCTCTTCCGCAGAGGTTTCGCGGAGTCAGCGCAGAGGCAATTTCTGGTATGTGCTAAGGAATCGCAATTACGCCTTGCTTTTCTGGGGACAGTTGATTTCCGCTGCGGGTACGCAGATGCAGGTCGTGGCGCTGGCCTGGCAGGTGTACCTGGTGACGCATTCGGCGGTGGCACTGGGCCTGATTGGTCTGATGCAGGCTATACCGCGCCTGCTCTTTTCGCTGGTGGGGGGAGTGCTGGCTGATGTGCTGGACAGGCGTAAAATGTTGATGGTGGTCAACCTGTCTATGCTGGTTTTCTCCGCCATCCTGGCCCTGTTCACCGATTTGCAGATCATCAACATTGGTATTATTTATGTTCTTGTTTTGCTAAGCGCGGCGGCCTCATCCTTTGAATTTCCTACGCGCCTGGCTATCATTCCCAATCTGGTGCCCCGTGAGCAGATGCCGGATGCCATCTCTTTGAACTCGGTAATGATGCAGCTCACCAGTATCATTGGTCCGACCGCCGGCGGCTTTGCCATTGCCTGGCTGGGCGTGGCCAATACCTACTGGTTTGATGTTGTCTCCTACCTGGTCGTGATTGCTTCGCTCTTTTTCATCAACGTTCCGCCCATCCCGGCGGAGAAGCGGGCGCAGGCAGGCTTCGGCGCTCTCTTCGACGGCCTGCGCTTTTTGCGTGAGCATCCGGTGATTCTGGCGGTACTCACCCTGGATTTTTGCGCGACCTTCTTCGGCTCTCCGCGTGCCCTTCTGCCGGTATACGCGCAGGATATTATGCACATCGGCGCGGAAGGTCTGGGGATTTTGCTGGCCGCGACCTCGATTGGCGCGGTGGCGCTGACTCCTTTGACCGGACTGATTACGCGCATCAAGCGGCAGGGTCTGGGGGTGGCGCTGGCCATTATTGTCTGGGGACTATGTATCGCGGCCTTTGGCCTCTTTCCCAATCCGCTCTGGCTGGGCGTCCTCTTCCTGGCCGGGGCCGGCGCGGCTGACATGGTGAGCATGATTCTGCGTGGCATCGTAGTTCAGGTGACAACGCCCGACGAATTTCGTGGCCGCATCAGCTCGGTCAACGCCATGTTCGTCATTGGCGGCCCCATGCTCGGCCAGTTCGAGTCAGGTCTGGTAGGCGGCCTCTTTACGCCATTCGTCTCCGTCGTCAGCGGCGGTCTGGTCTGTATCGTGGCCACGCTGTTCATCCTGGCCCTGGTCCCCAGCCTGGCCAGAGTGCGCGTCGAATAGCTCGCGGGCGGCTGGTGGCTGCGAGCTATTCGACGCAGACATCAGCCGTTGTGCCGCCAGCCCTGACTTTTTTCCTGTAGTGAATCGAATCACTTGCATTTTTCGGGTGCGTCAGGCATAATGCCTGCGAGGCATGTCATGTAGTGGTTGGCAGGAAAGGACAGGAACATGTTAGCAAAGGTGCAGAGTTGCGCGGTTATCGGGCTGGAGGGGGCATTAGTAGAGGTTGAGCTAGATATCTCCAATGGTTTACAGACCTTCCAGATTGTCGGGTTACCCGACGCCGCAGTTAATGAATCCAAAGAGCGTGTGCGTTCCGCCATCAAGAACAGCGGTTGTCTTTTCCCATTTAAGCGCGTCATTGTCAATCTCGCGCCCGCAGACCTGCGCAAAGAGGGTCCGGCCTATGATCTTCCTATAGCCGTTGGAATATTGCTAGCTTCGCAGGAGATCAGGATGCCGGACGAGGAGATCGGCAAAAAGCTCTTTCTGGGAGAGTTATCGCTGGATGGGACGCTGCGCCATACCAACGGAATTTTGCCCATGGTCGCGCTGGCCAGTGAGAAGCAAGTCAACGAGATCTTTGTGCCGGCGGCAGACGCGCTGGAGGCGGCGCTGGTGCATGGTGTGACCATTTATCCCGTCGAGACACTGGCCCAGCTGGTCGCTCATCTCAATGGTCAACGGCCTATCGAGCCTTTTGTGCCGGATCCGCGCGTGCTGAATGAGACAGAATTGCAGGTTTACGGTCAGGACATGGCGGCGGTGCGCGGCCAGGAACATGTCAAACGCGCCCTGGAGGTCGCGGCCAGCGGCGGGCACAACATCTTAATGAGCGGACCGCCCGGATCGGGCAAGACGCTGCTGGCGCGTTCGACCCCTTCCATTTTGCCGCGTATGCTCATCGACGAAGCGCTGGAAGTTACCAAGATCTATAGCGTCAGCGGTATGTTGCCGGTGGACAAGCCGCTGGTAGTCCAACGACCTTTTCGCGCGCCGCATCACACTATCAGCCATGCCGGACTGGTTGGTGGTGGGCGCGTGCCGCGTCCCGGCGAAATCAGCCTCTCGCACCGGGGCGTCCTCTTCCTCGACGAACTGCCAGAGTTTGGTCAAAACGTCCTGGAAGTGCTGCGCCAGCCTTTAGAGGATAAGCTTGTCACCATCTCGCGCGCTCAGGGCACCATCACCTATCCCGCCAATTTTATGCTCGTCGCGGCCATGAATCCCTGTCCCTGCGGCTATTATGGCGATCCCATTCGCGAATGCAGTTGTACGGCTCCTGCCATCATTCGCTATCAAAAGCGCATCAGCGGACCGCTGCTTGATCGTATAGATATTCATGTCGAGGTGCCGCGCATCGACTACGAAAAGCTGGCCGATAAACGCAAGGCCGAAGACTCCGCGACCATTCGCGTCCGTGTGCAGGCCGCGCGCGAGCGTCAGGTTCAGCGCCTGGCCGCTACCCGGCTGACCTGCAACGCCGAAATGGGACCAGCCGAAGTACGCGACTTCTGCGAACTCGACGCCTCCGGCGAAAAACTGCTCAAAGCCGCCACCCAGCAACTTCACCTCTCGGCCCGCGCCTATCATCGCGTTCTCAAACTGGCGCGCACCATCGCCGATCTGGCGGAAAGCGACCTGATCCAGGCCAACCACATCGCCGAAGCGATCCAGTACAGACCGAGAATGGGGACATAGCGCTCGTAGAAGAAAAAAGCTATTGTGTCTGTACTCCAGTGAAAATAGAACGTAGGTGCTCTCTATTCTATTATTGACATTTGTTGCGCATTGCGGGTAGAATGGGCAAAATTTTTGCAAAAGGGGATGCGTGGCTATGGAAATTGCTCCCGCGCTTCAGCATGCGTTTCATAATTTGAATCAAGATCAGCAGGCAATAGTATCCCATGAAGAGGGGCCGCTACTGGTGATTGCCGGTCCAGGTTCGGGCAAGACGCACAGTTTGACGTTGCTGGCCATGAACCTGCTGCTGGGTGGGAAGGCGCAGCCGGAGCAGTTTGTGCTCTGTACGTACACCGAAAAGGCCGCGCGCGAACTCCAGGATCGCATGCTTTTGCTGGCTGAGAAGGTGGGTTATCGGGGCGATGTGGCGCAGATGCGTATTGGAACCATTCATAGCATCTGTCGGCGCATCATCAATGAGCATCTCCATCATACGCCTTTCGGCAACGACTATGAGCAGCTTGACCATTTTACACAGCGTTTGCTGATTTATCGCAATTTGCACCGGCTCTGTTCCCCGGAAGCGCTGGGTTTCTTTATGCGCAGCTGGACCACTCTCTGGCACATCGCCAATCGGCTTCAGTTCTATTTCAACACCATCACCGAAGAATTGATCTTTGAAGATCTAACGCGCGCCTTCCCCGATTTAAAGCACTGCCAGACCCATCCTGACCGTATCAAGTTCTATACCGTAGAAGCTTATCGTCTCTATCGCCGCTTGCTTCAATGGACAAACAGCCTGGATTTTGCCTCTATTTTAAAATGTGCCTATGATTTGTTGGAGAAAGATGAGATTCGGCAGCGGATTACCGCCGGCATTCGCTATGTGCTGGTCGATGAATACCAGGACACCAATTATATTCAGGAAAAGATTCTGACCCTCCTGGCCTCTGGCTGTGAGCCGCGCAATCTGATCGTGATTGGTGATGAAGATCAGGCGCTCTATCGCTTCCGTGGCGCGACTGTGCGCAATATTCTCACCTTCAATGAAAATGTTCCGCAATGTCGGGAAGTTCGCCTGACGATTAACTATCGCTCTCACCCCCGGATTATCGAGACATATAACCTGTGGATGGAGTCCTTTGATTGGTCGAACCCCGATCCCACCGGGCCGCGTCTGCGCACAGACAAAAGGATTGACGCCAATCCTTTGCAGCAATATGAAGAGTACCCGGCGGTGGCTACGCTGACGGGCATGGACATACACGATGAGGCAGAACAATTTGCTGAACTGGTGGTAACATTGAAAGAGCAGGGCAAAATCACCGATTATAGCGACGTGGCCCTGCTTCTCAACTCGGTGCGCTATAACGGGGATGAATATCTGCAAGCGCTGAAGCGCCGCAATATTCCGTTCGATTGTCCCAGAAGCCGGCGCTTCTTCCAGCAGGATGAGATTATGCTTATCATTGGCGGATTGGCACGTATTCTCGGCTATACCCTGGGGGAAGAAGCTCCCGGCAGAAGCGAGGACTTCACCCGTGTGCTTGATGACTGTCTTATGAACGTGGGGGAAGCGTGCGCGCGTTTTCCAGAACTGGAGGCAGAATTTCAGCAGATTGCCGATGAGATTCAGCTTGCCGAAGACGAGGACGAGCGCAACCTGGCCGATTACTTCTATCGCCTGATTTTTTTGCCTCCTTTCGCTGATTTTCTGCAAGAGGAGAGTCAGCAGGCCAATCTGGTCCTGTTCTCCGGGCTGTTGCGAACCTTTCAGAAGTATTTCGCCTATCGCACGATCACATTTCTCAAGCTCGAAGCCATCAAAACGGATTTTCTGGATAACTTTCTGGCTTTTCTCCACATGGAGGGTTTGAACGAAGAGGAAGATCAGCATCGGCCATTCTGGCGCGGGCATGTTCAGGTGATGACCATTTACCAGGCCAAGGGGCTTGAATTTCCCGTGGTGGTGGTCGGGCGCCTGGATAGACCACGCTGGTATACCAGCAAGGAGCGCAAAGATCTCCAGGAATATTATCATCATGTCCAGTACGAGCCGGAGAGTCGCATTGCTGGCTGCGATCTCCGGCGCCTTTACTATGTCGCGTTCTCTCGTCCGCAACACCTGCTGGTTTTGAGCGCGTCTCGTCAGGCACACAGACAATTTATGCCTGTCTGGCAAACCCTGCCGCAGTTCGCGTATCTCAATGACAGTCTCCTGAGCATGCCAGTGCTCACGAATGACCGCATCATACGCCATCCCAGGACGCGCTATGGCTTTACCACGCACTATCAAACCTATCAATTGTGTCCGCGCCGCTATTACTTTTTTCATAACCAGCGCTTTGTCCCCGCGCGGACCAGGAGCACATTTCTAGGTCAACTGGTCCATCAGACTATCGAACGTCTGCACTATGTTGCTCTGGAAAAGCGCCTGGATACCTTTGACGAGGCGCAGCTCCAGGCCATCTTCTCCAGGATGTATGGAATTTTACAGCGCACCAGCGGGCGCGTGCTCAGCCAGAGCGAGCAACAGCAGGCGTACAACCACGTCCTGAACTATTATCAACACAATCGGCACCGGCTCAAAAATATTCGCCACGCCGAATACGCCGTGCAGATTGAGCAGGCTAATTACGTGGTAAATGGCAAAATAGATGTCCTGATCGAAGGCGCTGAGGGATTGGAGATTCTCGATTTTAAGACCAGCGCTCGCCGCTCCGAGGATTCACCCTGGTTTGGCTATTATCAGCAGCAGCTCTACTTCTACGCCTCTGCCCTGGCTCGCAAGCAGCAGGACGCGGTTCTTCCGCGTCTCGCGCTCTACTGGACCGCCGAGGAACAGCCCGCCGACGCCCTGGTAGAGCTTGCCTATCATCCAGGTGATCTGCAAAAACTCGAAGACAGCCTGCACGCGACCATCAGCCAGATTCAGCAGCAGCAGTTTTCTGTGCTGGAACCGCCAGCTCAGACTGTTTGCCAGACCTGCGATGTGCGTTCTCTTTGTCGTAGAGAACATCTTATCAGTTAATCTCTAAAGAGGTATATGGATGCAGTATCGGACAAGAGATGTATTTCCTGTCCGATACTGCATCCATATACCTGCTTAGAGATAGTGGCTGGTCAGGGAATGGCTGGCGCCGAGCAGGTCGCGCGGCGTGCCCTCGAAGATGACCCGGCCTCCTTTATTTCCGCCTTCTGGACCCATGTCAATGATCCAGTCGGCGT
>DASZXF010001049.1:0-1680 GCA_035546055.1 Ktedonobacteraceae bacterium | reverse complement strand
TGCCTCTTGACATCCATTGCCCTCCTGATTTATAATCTGACCGGTCAGATTATAAATCAGGAGGGCATTATCCATGGTGGAGCAAAAAAGGAAACGCGGGCGAGAGCGCGTCTATGATCTTCAGCGGACGCGCGAGGCTATTCTGGATGCGGCGGAGGCGGTGTTTGCTGAACATGGTTTTGCCGGTACGGCGGTGGATGTGATAGCGGCGCGGGCCGGCTACGCCAAAAGTCTGCTCTTTCAGTATTTTGGGGATAAGCTGGGCCTCTATACCCAGGTGCTCAAACGCGCTGACCAGGAAATGGGCGCGTTGCTGAGGCAGGCGCTGGTCTCGTGGCAGGCGCTGGCAGACGTGGATATTCAGGCCGGACAGTTCAGAGAGCTTCTCGCCGCGATGGTGCGCACACTGTTTGACTATCTGCTCGCTCATCCCCGCCTGGCGCGCATCCTGACCTGGGAGATGGCAGCAAACTGGCAGACGTTCGCGCAGATCGCTGCGCAGTTTCCACCCCAGGAGACGACCCAATTTGAGCCACTTTTGCGCAGGGCACACGACGCCGGGCTGCTCCGCTCCGCTTTCGTGCCGATGATTCAACTGACGATCATGGTGCCGCTCTGTCAGGCCTATCTCGGCTATCTTCCCCTGTACCAGCAGTTCCTTCCTGGTGTGGACCTCTCTTCCGCATCTGAACTGGGCCGCGCGCGGGAATACCTCGTCGATTTTATCGTCGCCGGGATGCTGCATGGTTCTGCGGCGTCAGAGAACGAGAAAGAAGGGTAAACCTATGACAGAGATGACGATGAGCGATTTGTTTGCGCAAACAACCCTCGGCAATCCCCTTGCCCTCTATGGGAGATTGCGTGAACAGGCGCCGGTTTCTCACTTTGCGCTGGGCGAAGTGGACTTCTGGCTGATCGCGACGAGTTACGCCGAGACGCTTGCTTTGCTGAAAGATCCGCGCCTGGTCTGCGATAGACGCCACGCCTCTGCCCCGGATGAGGCGCTTCCCGCCTATGGAGGACCGCTGGCTCTCTTCAGTCAGAATATGCTGGGATCTGATCCGCCAGACCACACGCGTCTGCGCACGCTGGTTTCCAAAGCCTTTACTCCGCGCATGATTGAACACCTGCGCCCGCGCATTCAGCAGATTACTGACGATTTGCTGGACGCCGTTCACGCCAGAAGCACAGTTGATCTGATCGCGGAGTTCGCGTTTCCGCTGCCCCTGACCGTGATCGCGGACATGCTGGGGATTCCCGCCGAGGAGCGCCAGCAGTTTCGCGCCTGGACGCAGGATCTGCTCGCCTTTCTCGCCGCGCCGCAGCGCGCGGCCACCGGGATGGCAGCGGCGGAGGCCTTTATAGCCTGCATTAAAGCTCTGGTTGAACGTAAGCGCGCTCATCCTGACGACGACCTGACCAGCGAACTGGTGCGAGCCGAGGAGGCAGGAGATCGCCTGAGCGAGGATGAATTGATTACGATGATCTGGCTGCTGATTGTCGGCGGACACGAGACAACGGTCAATCTGCTGGGCAACGGGGTGCTGGCGTTGCTCCAGCATCCTGAGCAGTTGCGCCTGCTCCAGCGTGATCCCGCGCTGCTTTCCCCGGCCATTGAAGAACTGCTGCGTTACACAGCCCCCGTCCTCTTCACCGGTGTACGCTGGGCTCGCGAGGATA
>DASZXF010001048.1:0-2524 GCA_035546055.1 Ktedonobacteraceae bacterium | reverse complement strand
CGCACCGTCTCCCTGGCATAGCGCAGCACCCCGTCCACGAGCTCACGATATTCAGGGGTAAGCAGATATGAGATCTCGCTCTCCTCTCGCTCAGGGAAAGGCGTATCCTCGTGTAAATACTCCTGCAGGTCGGCCCGCCGGCGCTGGACAAAATGTGCCGCGACTCGCTGACGCCAGCGTTCATTGTGTCGCCCACTCAGATCCTCGGGCAAATTCTGAAATTCCTCATCCAGGAAGCGCAACAGCGAACGAAAGGCCTGCTCGTTGCCGCTGTGAGGTGTGGCTGTCACCAAAATCAGGTGGCGTGTGGGTTGCTCTGCGAGTTGCTTAATCAATTGATAGCGCTGATGGCGTGCGCCTCGTCCCTCGCCCGCATAGGCGCAAGTATGAGCCTCATCCACAATCACCAGATCAGGACATTTGCTGAGAAACGTCTCACGCCGCTTGTCGGATTTGATAAAATCGAGCGAAATAATGAGATGGTCATAGTGGTCAAAGAGTGATTCATCCCGTGAACAGGCCCGTTCCAGTTGGGTCACAGTACTGGAAAGCACTGTCACAGCATCAATATGAAACTTTTCGCGCAGTTCCGCTTGCCATTGCTCGGCCAGATGCGGCGGACAGAGCACCGCTAATCGCTCGACCTCACGGCGGTCTAGCAATTCCCGTGCCACCAGGCCGGCCTCTACCGTTTTGCCGATCCCGACATCATCAGCGATCAGCAAGCGCACCGGGTCCTGGCGCAGCGCCAACAACAAGGGGACCAGCTGATAGGGACGTGGTTCTACCCCAATGTGGGCAAACGAGCGAAAAGGGCCAGAACTGGCGCGAAAACCCAGGCGCACCGCATCGCGCAGCAAGCGGCAGGAGCGCTCATCGCCCCAACGGGCCGGATCAGGCAGGCCAAACTGGGCCGATTCAACGTCAGGCTCCAGGGGCAAATAGATTCCAGCCTCTTCTTCTTTGGTGCCGCCGAGGGGACGTACAATCAACATCTCCTCATCGGATTCCGGCAAAACGACCCATTCGCGTCCTCGTGCTCGTACCAACGAGCCAACAGCGAATTTCATGCGCTCCTCCTGAACATCTCCTCGTAGTCCGCAAACAGGGCATCCCAATGTGCGCGCGCTGCGAACCGTATGACCATATAGCCCTCATTTTCCAGTTGGCTGACCAGTTCCTGATCGCGCGTCTGGCGCCGGCCATCATCTCCATCCACATAGACCACGACCTGGCCAGGAAAGAGAAAATCCGGTCGGGCGCCACCGGCTCCAACCTGTCTATGTACGCCTAATGGTCCTATCAGCCCGCGTTCAGCCAGTTCCTGAAGCCAGAGTTCCTCGACCTCGCTCAGTTCCTGAGCTATCCCTGTATCATTTCCGGTCTCGTCGGAAGCCGCAGGCTCTTCAAGGCTCACCAGTGAGTCCTTCAGAAGGAGGGACGTTGCCAGAGGGGAAGGTTCCTGCCGACTGACGGTACAGCGGGTCAGCTTAGCCAGATCATCCTTGATGCGCTTGCGATCCAACATCTCGTGATCACGCTGGTTGGCATAGGTCATCAGACAGTGGTAGCAAGCCGCCTCGCAGGGTTCCAGCGCCCCGGGAGCCTGGCGGCGATCCTCCAGCGTCTCTGGGTCAAAATGACAAAGCTCCAGGGCTACTGCCGCAACCTCTGCCAGCGCTCTGCGCTCCTCAATCACCTGACGTAGCACGCCCGCGCCTCCCTCGGTCGCTTCGTAAAAGAGCAAGCTCGCGCGCCGATTTCTCTCAGGGAGTGGCTCTACAGCCAGTTCATTATCCTCCAGATGGTACTGAATCTGCAAGGCGCTTTTCAAGGCCGCTTGAAGCGAAGCCATGCTTTCCACATCTAATTCTTCTGCGGGCTCAAAAAGCAGGCAATTGCGCGTATCCTCCACGTAGGGAATCACCCGCATCCTGCTATGAGAGAGCGGGTCCTCTTTATCTCCCGCTGACTCGCTATCTTTGGCCCAATACCCACGCTCCGTATCCAGAACAAAGCCATACTCCTCTTTCTTTTCTCGACGCAGGGGACCAAAGTTGATGCGCCAGAGGGTTGCCGCCTGCCCATAGCTCAAACGAGCCACTGTCTGGCCATGTTCATCGACGACCAGAGCAAGATCATAATCAGGCTGACCATCTTTACGCGGTGAGAAGAAAACGCCGGTCCGAATCTCGTAGCCCTGGCGCTGGCGCTCCTCTTCATCCGAATTGATCCTGTCCTTGCGCCGGGTAGAGACGTTTTCCAGGCGGAACAACCTCTCCAGGGGATAATCAAGCGAACGGCGACAGAGGCGGCAGATATCCAGACTCCCCTCCCCCGTGACCGGGTGGAGATAGCCACAATGCTGACACTGCTTGGCCTCGCGGGTCAGAACCCCCGATCTGTCCCGCCCGCGCAGCAATGAGCGATTGATGATATAACGCGAACCTTCATGATAGATAATGGCACGCGGGGCAAACTCTGAGATCGCCAGAAAACGCGGACGCGAGAGGTATTCATCCTG
>DASZXF010001047.1:0-5971 GCA_035546055.1 Ktedonobacteraceae bacterium | reverse complement strand
ACCACGCGCGAAAGACCCTCCATACTGATGCAGTCGTAGGGACAGATATCGACGCAGCCGGAGCAGAGAATGCAGATCGAGGGATCGATCATAATATTCAACTGGCATTGCAAACAGCGCGTGGCCTGCTCAACCGCCTCTGCGGGCGTATAGCCGGTTTCGGTTTCGCGGGTGTTGCTGTAGCGGTCTGCCAGGGGCAGCGCGGGCATCATGCGGTGCGGCAGCGCGTCGTAGTCGTCGACCATACCGCGCCGGTAGTCGGGTAGTTCGATCTCTTCGGGAGGATCGGCGGGCTTATCCTGGCCGCCCAGGTAGCGGTTGATCGTAATGGCCGTATCGCGTCCATCGCCGATAGCTGAGATCAGGTTGCGCGAACCCTCGGTGTAGTCGCCGCCGGCGAAGAGGCCGGGATGGCCGGTCATCCATGTCTCGCGATTTACCAGGGGCACGCCAGTGCGCTTGCTGGTCTGGAGATGCAGATTGTCCAGGTGAAGCCAGGAGGCATCGCTATACTGACCGAAGGCGGGAATGATCGTATCGGCCTCGATAATGTACTCGCTGCCTGGAATGGGCAATGGACGACGACGACCGCTGGCATCGGGATCACCCAGCTTATTGCGAATCACGCGCAGACCGCTGACATGCACGCCGTCTTTGCTGAGGACTTCCAGCGGGGAGACGAGATACTGAAACTCGATCTGTTCGATTTCGGCCTCGTCCACTTCGTATTCGTCGGAGCCCATCTCTTCCTTCGAGCGGCGATAGAGCACGTAGACCTTTTCTGCTCCGAAGCGTACAGAGGTTCGGCAGCAGTCCATCGCTGTGAAGCCGCCGCCCAGGACCACGACCTTCTTGCCAATGTAAGCTGGCTCGCCGAAGTTGGTCTGTGCCAGCAGGGCGATGCCATGCTCAACGCCGCGCAGGTGCGCGCCAGGGATGATCCTGTTATCGGGACCGGTCAGGTCGTTGGAGACATAGCAACCGGCGGCCAGGTACACCGCGTCGTAGCGCGCCAGCAGGTCAGTCACCTGGATATCGCGGCCCACGCGGGTATTGTAATGCATCTCAACGCCCAGGTCGGCCAGGTACTCAGTCGTCTCCTCGTAAGTCACCCGACGAGGCAGACGCCAGACCGGGATGCCATTGACCATCACGCCGCCTGCCACCGGTTCGGCCTCGTAGATCGCCACCGGGTAGCCCATCTCGCGCAAATCACGCGCGCAGGCCAGGCCCGCCGAACCCGCGCCCACGATGGCGACCGTCTTCTCACGGGTAATCGGCGGCGGCGCGACGTGATGGCGAAACTCGCGATGGTCGGCGCAGGCGCGTTTCAACCAGCAAATAGCCACCGGTTTGCCATCGATCTTGTTGCGCCGGCAGACAGGTTCGCAGGGTCGCGCGCACGTGCGCCCCAGCACGCCCGGCACGACATTCGATCTGCGATTCAACAGATACGCCTCATCAAAACGCGCCTGAGCGATGAGGCCAATATACGTTGACACATCAGTGTGAGCAGGACAGCCCACCTGACAGGGAATATTCGTCTGGTACCAGTCGGGTGTAGCCACCACAGATTGATAACGAGGCTCCAGTTCACTATCTTGATCGAGCATGTAAGACCTCCGCGCCATGCACAAAAATCGTCAGAAACGGACACGCCTTCGTCCACCTCAGACACGTAGAAGATCCGTTTCCTGTGACTCATCTGCCGGGAGGTAGCGTAAAGAGCCGTGGCAGCGGCGTCTGTCACGACTCTCGCGAGATTATCGCTCATGTTTAGCCTGCCATGGATCGCCGGGTTGCGTTTCCTGGCCGGTCCGCCCGCGTGCGCGGGCTGTCGCGCTTGCACCGTCAGAGCGGCATATGGTACCACAGAACCGGAAAGAGGTTGCCTATAAAACGCTGATTCAAGACAGATCCGCCCGCATCACACGCAGGGACGTGCATGAAAAGAAGCGTTGAAGCGGAGCCTCTTTCCCGCAACCGTCGGGCGCGGATCTGCCAGAGAATGAAGAAAGGTGGCATACTGATGGCGCATATGGCATCACCACATGAGTATCGAGAGCCCCAGGACTATCGAGAAACTCAGGAATATCGAGCAGAGGGAAGTAGAGCAATCGCCAATCCCATGCCGCTTGGCCTGCTCATCCTGGCTTTCACCACAGCCCTGGTTGGCGCCAGTTTCGCGCGCTTTCTGATCCCCACAGTCTTCCTGGGTACGGGTACCATCGTCGCTCCCATGCTCATCTACGGCGGTATCATCCTGGTGCTCGCGGGCATGTGGGCGTTTCGGCGCACAAACTCCCTGGCCGCGACCCTGTTCTCAGCGTATGGCGGCTTTCTCGTCGCCTTTGGCGTCCTGCTCTTGCCCACAATCGGCCTGATTACGCCCTTTGGCGCGGACATTCGGGCCTTTCATCACACCCTCGGCCTGCTTTTCATCTGCTGGGCTATCTGCTGTGCGGTTCTCTTTGCCGCCTCGTTTAGAACCAACTTTGTCCTGATGACAGTGCTGGGCATTCTCTGCCTGGCCTACCTGTTCCTGGCCATCGGCGAGTTTGTCAATGGCAACGGCGTGCTCCTGGCCATCGGCGGCTGGCTGGCCATTCTCTGTGCCCTCCTCGCCTGGTACGAAGCCCTGGCCACCATCCTGCGAGTCATGCGCAGTCCTTATCAGGTGCCAACCGGAGAAGAAGAATTGCCCTTCGCCTCCCAACAGCACCAGCAGCCCGGCTACGGCGGCAGAGAACCCGCCGTCTAGCCGACCCATTTGCCAGAGAAAAAGAAGGCCAGAGACACTATCTGGCCTTCTTTTTCTCTCAGACTGAGGATATGCCTGCTATTTTGCACACGGCAAGCAGCATCAATCCACTTATAGAAAAAGATGCACAAGCGGCCAGAGAAGTTATTCAGCAGGCGCTGAATCATAGCCTGCCATCCATTCTGCTCACCCCGCTCTATCAGGTTGATCCTGCTCTGCATGAAGAAATGCTCCAGCAGGCCAATCTACTTGAGTTTCCTGCGCAAATAAAGCAGGGCGTTCGCTGACCAGCGTGGCTCCAACTGAGCGAAGAGTTGCGCGCGGGCCTCATCGCGGGAGAGTGTCAGTGGGGGGAGAGCGTGTTCCTCCATCCAGCGCTCGCTTAACGTGTAGCAGGCGCTACTCCAGCCGCTCTTATTGCCATGCTCATTCAGTCGCCCGGAAATGCCTGAAATAAGAATATCGCCGCTCTCCTGTAGATCAATCAGCGCGTGATCGAACTCGCTTTTCGCGGACCTGTCATGCAGGCCGGCCAGCTTCCTCAGCGTTTTGACATCGATGCCCTCGTGCTCGCTAATCAGCCGATAGACACGTACCGTCGAGCGAGCCAGC
This sequence comes from Ktedonobacteraceae bacterium, assembly GCA_035546055.1. Taxonomy (GTDB): domain Bacteria; phylum Chloroflexota; class Ktedonobacteria; order Ktedonobacterales; family Ktedonobacteraceae; genus Paraktedonobacter. The sequence continues at coordinate 2,598 of DASZXF010001047.1, read as the reverse complement.
AGACCCGCCTCGTAGCGTTCCTCCACGCCTTCATCCGGGCTGAGCAGGCATTTCAAGAGGGGAAACAGTGTGCTGGCCACCAGCAGCGGTTTGCCCGCGAAGAAGCGTCCATACGCGGCTACTCCCTCAGCCGGCAGACGGTCGCGCCACAGCCAGGGATCGGTCAGCAAACCCGTATGCCAGGCCTCAGCCGGCGTCAGCGCCTCCAGCGAAGGATGATCAGGAATACAACTCGACAGAGGCACAATTCCCCACTCTTTCACCGCCTGGCAGGCCTCTTCATACGTCTCTAGCAAATCCGACAAAGCACCATTCCCCCTTTATGTCTGCATGAGATGATTGTCGTCTATGATAGAACATCCTTTCGTCTATGTCAAGCAAAAAGGGATGCGATGACTATCTCATCGCATCCCTGAATTGGAGGGTGTTTGCTTACACCCTGGCGAAAAAGTCGCTTTCCGCGATAATCTCCAGGGCACGAAGGTCGCGGCGACGGCGCTTTTGCCGGTGCGTTGCAGGTAGCCTGGCACGATCTGAAAGCCGCTGGTGGTAAGTCTAAACCATGACGTAATGTCACATGCAAGAGGGAAAAATGAGCATGGGTCCCTCAGTATTCCGCAGGTTGCGCACCTCAGACTCCCATCAGACCCTTTTGCCCCTTCGATGTCATCAAGATGACGCTCTTTTGTCCTATAGAGGGGGTGGGTCTGGCAGGATCTTCGGTGTATCCTTTAAGCAAGCGTTGAAGCACACAGGCAGAGGGACTTTCTCCCGCAGAAGGCAATGACGCAGGTATGTCGGGAATGGCCTTTTTGATCGACAAAGATCTGCATGTATAGACACCGTATGTATGTATCGCGCGCACCATTACCATAAACCAGGCTTCCTGCGAGGAAACGGCAGCGAAGCGAGGAGTATGAAGATGACAACTCAACTGAAAAACCCCGAAATCGATTGGGAGAAGTGTAGCAAGCAGTTATATGAGCAAATTCGGTACAAGGTCTATCAGATGAAACTTCCGCGCTGGGAGGGAGAAGAGGACGATATTGCCTGGGATGTGGTGCAGGAGAGTATGCGCAAGTTTCTCGAATATCTGCAACGGGTCGAAGAGGGCGCAAGGAAGCCGGTGGAGAAGCTGGAGGGCATGCTTTATATCATCGCGCTCAATAGCCTGAAGGATCGCCGCCGCCGCGAGGTGCGCCTGTGCCCGGAAACGGAGTACATGCCCGCCGGCTCTGGCGAAAGCATCAGCCATCTCAGCGAGGTTGCCACCGAGAACGTGTATCAGGAAGATCTGTTCCACTTTGTCGCGCAGAAGATCGCGCATTTCCCGACCAAGCAGCGCGGCGCCCTGCTCGTCGATCTGGCCAGTATGATGGCCTTTGAGGATAAGCCGACCAGTCTGCAAGCGGCCTTCCGCGACGAGGGTATTCGTCTGGAGGAGTATCGCTTCCGCCAGCCTGGCAACGAAAAGGAGCGCAGCCGCCACGCCGCTTTGCTTTATCAGGCCAACCAGCGTTTGCGCGAACTGCACAAGGACATTCAAAAGTATCTGAAGGATGAAGATCTCCAGAAGTGTCTGGCCTGAGCGCCAGCCGATCTTCAACCAGGGAGGGCCGCTGATGCGCGTACATCGGCGGCCCTCCCTGGCTTTTCAGGAGTGCTGATTGTTGTGAGGGGCGAGCTGATGGATCTCGGACCAGCGGTAGCAGGTCGTTACATGGTCATTGACCATACCAACCGCCTGCATAAAGGCGTAGCAGATTGTGCTGCCCACAAAGCGAAAACCCGCCTGGCGCAACGCCTTGCTCATCGCATCCGAGGCCGGAGTTGTCGCCGGAACCGCGCTCAAAGCCGGCCAGCTATTCTGCACCTGCTGCCCGTCCACAAACTGCCAGATATAGGCGTCAAAGCTGCCATAGCGCTCCTGAATGGCCAGAAACGCCCGCGCGTTGTCAATCGCGGCTGAAATCTTCAGGCGATTGCGCACAATGGCCGCGTTTTCCATCAGCTCCGCGATCTTGCTCTCACCGTAACGCGCCACCGCCTGCGCCTCGAAATGATCAAAAGCCTGGCGATAGCCCTGGCGCTTATTGAGGATCGTAGACCAGCTCAGGCCAGCCTGCGCCCCCTCCAGGACCAGCATTTCAAATAACTTGCGCTCGTCGTGAACCGGCACACCCCATTCCAGATCGTGATACTCCAGGTAGAGCTGGCTACCCAGACTCCAACCACAGCGCTCAGGCATCGTGCTTCCTCTTTCTCAACTTCCCGCCAGTCAAGCCAACTGACAGTCTATAACATCTGTTCTTCTCACCCTATTATCTCATCTGCATCAAGAGGAAGGCCGAAAATGGAAGGAGTGACAGCGTTACCTGCCGGGAGCAACGGCGGACCAGGCAGATGCCCGTGGGATCTGTCCGAGACAACGCGGTATTTTTCCAGCTTGTCTCGGACAGATGAGCGTTTGAGAACGTACTTTTGCATACCCTTGCTTATAGAGGCGCTGGCATCCTGCTAACGGCAATTGGTTTGCAACTGAGACGTAATTCTGGCAAGTGATATCGTTTCCTCTGGTTGTGTGATCTGCCCTTGTTC
>DASZXF010001046.1:0-1617 GCA_035546055.1 Ktedonobacteraceae bacterium | reverse complement strand
AGGTGGGCAGAGGACGCAGCCAGGTTGTAATGCCAATTTTCGCTTGCATAGGCTTTCTCGCTCACAGATGCCACGCGTATTCACGCAGTTCCCACTCGGTAACATAGGTGCGGAAGCGCTCGATTTCGACCTCTTTCATGGCGCAGAACGCGTTCAGCAGGGGCGCCCCAATGGCAGCGCTCAGCACATCATCAGCGCGCAGAGCAGCCAGGCTGGCCTCCAGTGAACGCGGCAGGGGCGTGCCGACGATCTCGCCAATTGAGACATCGCCATCCACCGCGTCAGGCGGCTCCAGTGAGCGCTCGATCCCATCCAGGCCGGCCAGCAGGAGGGCGGAAATAGCCAGGTAGGGATTAGCGGAGGCATCGCCCGCCCGCGCTTCCAGGCGCGTGGCTCGTCCTCGCTCGGCGGGCACGCGCACAAAGCTGGTGCGGTTGTCAAAGGCCCAGTTGGCCGCTGTGGGCACCAGGCTATCCGGCAGCAGACGCTTGTAGGCGTTGATGGTCGGCGCCAGGAAGGCCATGAGGGCCGGCGCGTGCTCCAGCACACCGGCCAGAAAATGCCGGGCCAGCACGCTCAGACCGGCGGGACTGGTGGAATCGGCAAAGAGATTTGTCCCCGCTTGATCGTTCAGACTGACGTGCAGATGGAAGCCGGAGCCGCCATCATCGTTAAAAGGCCGCCCCATGAAGGTGGCCAGCAGACCATGGCGCTCGGCCACTTCTTTGACCAGGGCTTTTAAACGGAAGGTGCGGTCCGCCGCGTCCAGCGCTTCGCTGTGCAGCAGATTCAGTTCATACTGCCCGCGCGCGAACTCATGATTGGCGGCGGTGGCCAGCAGGCCCATCTCGTCAGCGGCCAGCAGCATAGCGCGCACGACTCCCTGCGGATCTGAGCGTTTGCCGGCGGTATAGACCATGGAGTGTTGATCGATGTAGCGCTCGAAACGACCATCTTCGCCTGTGCGCAGGAGGAAAAATTCCAGCTCCGGGCCTATGATCGCCTTTAAGCCAAGTTTGGCGTAGCGCTCAACCACCCGGCGCAGGAGATTGCGCGGGGCATGAGCCACCAATCCCTGACTATCCTCAATCTCCGCCAGCATCCAGGCTACTTCCGTATCCCAGGGCAGACGCGTCAGAGTCGCAAGCAGCGGACGGGCGCGCATGTCGGGATAGCCCCGATCAGGCGCCTGACCGGGGGCATTGGTGGGATTGCTGGCCAGGCCGTCGCTGAGATTCGCCACGCAAAAGCTCGCTCCATCTGCGATCACTGACTCCAGCAGGCGCAGCGGAAACTCCTTGCCGCGCGCTGTACCGTGCAGATCGCTGTACGTCAGGCGCACCACTCTGACGCCAGCTCCGCGCAACTGCTCCAGGACATCAGCCAGCGTTGCGCTTCCGTCGAGAAGGTCAACCTTGTCAATCTCGCTCATAGATACACTTCTCCTGCCCTTGCTCAGAGAGAAAAACACCTCTTCGAGAAGCCTGGATGACTGCCGGCGCCTGGCTCGCAGGCCGCTGGCAGGCGCCGGGCAGAGATCGGCGTCGTCGCCGTACTCCAGACACCAGCCAGGAAGCTTCACGGAGTCATGGGATACTATGCCTGAAAGGTTCCCAG
>DASZXF010001045.1:0-1938 GCA_035546055.1 Ktedonobacteraceae bacterium | reverse complement strand
GCCTACTGTGGGGGTGGGCGTGACGCTGCTGCCGGGTGTAAGCAGGACCAGGGTCAGGGAATAAGGCGCGACGGTGACGCTGGAGGACGAACCCGACGTGGAGGTGATGGAGCTGCTATTCTCGCCGTAGGTGTAGATGGTGGCGTTGGACGCCGCGTTGTAGCCGCTGAGGGACAGCGAGACGTTGTACGAGTTGCTGGGATCTTTGTTGACCAGCAGCACGCCCAGCTTGCCATTGGCCTGCAAGACCGCGTGACTTGAGAGCAGGGTCTGGTTGGAGGAGGCAGAAACCATACTGTCGCCGGCCTTGCCCAGGGTGTTGAGCATTTGCAGACCGTAGTACGCCGGGAAGGGCGTGTCAACGGCTGGTTCGCAAATGCCGGACGTGGAGGTAGTACAGGTGTGGTTGGCCAGAATGCCATAATCGCCGTACTGGGCGGTGCCGTACAGCGAGGAACTGGTATTGCCGGCCACGGCGTTGTTGTGCAGGGTCCACCAATCAACGCTGGTCACGCCGTTTTCCAGCCAGTTCATGTAATTATCGGCCTGGAAAAGCGCGTTGACCACGCTGACGGTCTGCTTGCCAGGATTGGATGAGACGGAGTTGGTCTCCGTGACGAGAATCTGCACCGCGCTGGCATGAGCGCCGCAGTACTGATTGAGCTCAGAACGCAGGGTGGAAACCATGCCGGCGATCTGGCTGGTCGAGGAGAGCAGACCGGAGTCCGTCTCGTTGCCGGGATTCTGGGGATACCAGTGGACAATGGCGAGGTCGATGGAATTGCAGGCCGTGGAAAGCACAGTCTGATTCCAGGGCTGCGGCGAGGAAGAATTGGTCACGCCGTCCGGCCAGTTGCCGGGCGCGGTCAGCACAGCACCGATCTTGATGGTCGGATCAACGGCCTTCATGGCGTTGCTGTAGGTCACGACGTTGTTGGCATAGGCCGCCGAAGTATGGGCGTTGTTGTTGTACTCCCAGCTGGCGCCATAGGTGCCATCACCGTAGATTTCGTTGCCGATTTCCCAATATTTAATGCCATAGTTGTGACCGGTGCTGCTGCCGCCAGGGTAGGTCGGAACGGGACCATTGTAGCCCGCGCCGCCCTTGTTGGCGTATTGCACCCAGCCGGCGGCCTCGGCAGGCGTGCCGCCGCCGTAGTCAACCGTGATGATGGTCTGCGCGCCTATGGACTGGACCATATTCATATAAGCATCGAAGTTATCAGCGGAGTTGTCGGTCCCCTGACCGGCCACGTTGCTGTTCGATTGCCAGTGATAGACATCGGAAGTTGAGCCACCGGGATAGCGCAGCATGGTAATGCCCGCGTTTTGCAAAGCGCTGGCAGCCGCGCTGTCGAGCAGATTGCCATCCCAGACAGCGGTGTTCACTCCCCTGCTCATGCTGGTCAGCGTTCCTAACGACTGACCGGCGTTTACCGTAACCTGGGCACTGGTCGCGGCGAACGCGCTGGTCACTCCCAGAGGACCGACCAGCGCGAGTGTGGAGATAAACACGCACAGCAGCGTTGCGCCAAACCATCCAGCTCCTCGCCAGTGGGACCAACGTCCGCTGTTAGACATCCTTGACATTGCTTTTCTCTCCTCCCTTACGGGAAATAGTTCGGCCATGAACCAAACACACTTGATTGTTCGCGCAATGCCACGCTCCTCATGCACGCTGCCGCATGCGACTCTCTTTGACAAGAGTGACAGCGCCCATGTCGATAGCGTGGCTTCGCGCACTACTACCTTACGTCAAGTCCCCTGAACACTTCAACAGCATCCACTGAGCATCTAGAAAGCACCCCGCCTTTCTCTTTTTGTCATGCTTTTTCCAGGATTAGATCCCGTTGGGAACGTCGGCGTTGACTCCTCAGCGCCGCAGGCGCTTCGCAAGAGTTTCTGTTTATCAGTCCTCCCCACTTTTCCCAGCACCGC
>DASZXF010001044.1:0-7826 GCA_035546055.1 Ktedonobacteraceae bacterium | reverse complement strand
CTGGGAACCTTTCAGGCATAGTATCCCATGACTCCGTGAAGCTTCCTGGCTGGTGTCTGGAGTACGGCGACGACGCCGATCTCTGCCCGGCGCCTGCCAGCGGCCTGCGAGCCAGGCGCCGGCAGTCATCCAGGCTTCTCGGAGAGGTGTTTTTCTCTCTGAGCAAGGGCAGGAGAAGTGTATCTATGAGCGAGATTGACAAGGTTGACCTTCTCGACGGAAGCGCAACGCTGGCTGATGTCCTGGAGCAGTATCGAGCGCTTCCGCACCTATGTTACCGAGTGGGAACTGCGTGAATACGCGTGGCATCTGTGAGCGAGAAAGCCTATGCAAGCGAAAATTGGCATTACAACCTGGCTGCGTCCTCTGCCCACCTACCTGGGCCAGGAGACGCTGCTGTATACACTGGGCTATGAATATGTTGAACGCGTCAAGGCTGCCGGTGGTCTGCCCCTGCTTTTGCCGCATTTGAGCGAGGTCGAGAGCGTGCTGGATCTGCTGGATGGACTCGTGCTCAGCGGCGGCGGCGATCTGCATCCTGAGAGTTATGGCGCGGTCCACGACGGCACTTCCAGCGGGGTTTCCCTGGCGGCGGATCGCTGGGAAATCGCCCTGGTGCAGGCCGCGCGCCAGCGCCGCATGCCCATCCTGGGCATCTGCCGGGGCATGCAGATCATGGCAGTAGCGCTCGGCGGACGCCTGAGCCAGCACATCAGCGGCGTGGAAGGTCATCCAGACATGGATCAGATGGGGAGCGAAGAGATACTCGCCTATCGCCATGCCGTGACGTTCACGCCGGCCTGTACCCTGGCGGCTGTATACGGCCAGACCGAGATTCAGGTCAACACTATTCATCACCAGGCCGTCAGCGAGGCCGGCGATTTCAAGATCGTGGGCTATGATGGCAGCGGCGAAGTCATTGAAGCGCTGGAAGCTGGCGATGGCTGGCCCGCGCTGGGCGTCCAGTGGCATCCCGAAAAACTGCCCGCTCAGCGGGAAGATCGTCTCTTTGCCTACTTGCTGAAAGAAGCCAGGCTATACGCCGAACAACACACACGCTCATGCTAGAGGAGAATGGATTATGACCTTACACGGCTATACGGGGCCGCTTTCGCCCGATGGAAAGGCCGGCCTGGTGCCGCCTCCGCCCTGGCATTATTCGGGTGATTTGATGATCATTGAATATCGCACCGATCCCGCAGGAGTGGCGGCGCTCCTCCCTCCTGAACTGGAGCCAGGGGAAGATCCCGGCGCCGTGGCCGCGATTTTCGCCGACTGGCAGTCCTGCTCGGATGATCGCCATGAATTGCTGGACCCCATTCGCTCGCAGTATCGCGAGTTTTACCTGGTGGTCAGTTGCCGTTACCAGGGCAAGCCGGCGACTCGCTGCGTCTATATCTGGGTGGACAAGGATTTCGCCATGTTTCGCGGCTGGATTCAGGGCTTTCCCAAGAAACTCGGCTCGATTCATATGACCCGCGCCTTTAACGTGGGCAAGGCCGCGCCCAGGATCGAAGCGGGCGCGCAATTCGGCGCCACCTGCGCTTCCGGGGATCGCCAGATCGCCCGCGCGCTGCTGACTCTGCGCGAAGTCTCCAAAACAGGACCGGTTGTCGCCGATCCGCCGATTTACAACTCGCGCATTTTCCCTGCCGCCACGGGTCTGGTGCCCGATATCTACGAACTGGTCAAGGTCGGTGGCTACGACCGCGAAATCGGAGAAATCTGGGAAGGCGATGCGGAACTGACCTTCTTCCCGGACGCGGTTGAGGATATCATGGCCATCGCGCCCCAAACCATCCTCAAAGGCTATCGTTACAGCTTCGCGTACAGTGTTATCCGCACCGAAGTGCTGGCGCAGCACGCAAAGGAGGGTTTGTTGTGAAACATGTCAGGATACTGCTGGACGATCAGCCGCAGGCCGGCCATCTGGAAGGCGAGCGGATTGTGCTGGAGGATGGACGTGTAATCGCCGAGGCCGAGGCGCGCTATCTCCCGCCGGTCGTGCCGGGCAAAATCATGGGCACACACCTGAGCTACCGCAGCCGCTGCATAGAATATGCCATGAAGCGGCTGCCGGAGACGCCTGCTTTCTTTCTCAAACCGCCCAGTTCGCTTTCGTATCACCGCGCCCCGGTAGCTCGCCCGCGCGGCTGCCGCTTCCTCAACTACGAAGGCGAAATCGCCGTCGTGATCGGCAAACGCTGCTACGGCGTCTCCCAGGCCGAGGCGCTGAACTACGTGCGCGGCTACACCCTCGTCAACGACTGGGGCGTTCACGATTTCCGCCATGCTGATCGCGGCTCCATGCTGCGCGTCAAAGGTCAGAACGGCTTCTGTCCGCTGGGGCCGGCCCTGGTGGACGCCGCCGATGTTGATATCGATCAGCTTGTTCTGCGCACCTATGTCAACGGGAAGGTCGTACAGGAAGCGCGTGTCAAAGACGACCTGTTTTTCCCCTTCGCCTACCAGATTGCCGACCTCTCGCGCCTGATTACCCTTGAGCCGGGCGATGTCATTCTCACCGGAACGCCCGCGCACTCGCGTCCGGTCGAGATCGGCGACGTGGTGGCCGTCGAGGTTGAAGGTCTGGGGCGCCTGGAAAATACCGTCATTGAACTCGATCATGACCTGGAGCCGCTGGGCACGCAGCCGGAAATCACCGGCAATACCCTGCATGTAGCCCTGACCATGCCCGAAGATGAGGCGGAAGAAGCAGCGGCGGCCATGAAACAGGCGTAAATATACATAGTGCAAGAGATATCCATCATAGCCTGGAGGAGAGGAAGAAAATGCTTTCAGCAATTCATCATACAGCAGTACGCGTAGCGAATCTGGACGAAGCCCGGGCACGCTGGTCGCATATTCTGGGACTGAGCGGCGAACGCGAGGGCCAGCGCGCGCTTTTGCGCTGCGCCTACGAAGATTTCGCGCTGATCCTCGTAGAGAGCACGCAGGCGCCGGGCCTGGAATACGTGGCCTACGAACTGGAGTCCGGCATCAGCCTGACCGAAGCCGGCCAGCGGCTCGCCGCTAAAGGCGTCAGCGCCCAGGAGATCGAAATTCCCGTGCGTGGCAGCGGTCTGCGCCTGGACGATCCCGATGGCAACGGCGTGGTACTGCTGGAGCGGCGTGCGCGCACAGACACGCGCAATCCCGAAGTGCGTTTTAACGCCTCCCTGCCGGCCTTCCATCCACGCAAATTCGGCCATGTCAATTATCTGACCAGCGACACCCCGCGCATCATCGACTGGTACGTGGATGTGCTGGGCTTTCAGGTCACAGACTGGATCGGCGACGAAGGCTGCTGGCTGCACATCAACGCCGATCACCACGTCGCGGCCTTCTTGAACAAAGGGTACGCCCATATCCATCATCTCGCCTTTGAACTGGTCGACTGGGGCGAAATGCGGGTCGCGCTCGATCACCTGGCCCAGAACAACCGCCATATCGTCTGGGGGCCGGGCCGCCACGGTAACGCCCGCAACCTCTTCAGCTATTTCCGTATGCCTGAAGAAGAAATGTTCATCGAACTGTTCTGCGATATGGAGCAACTGTTGCCCGACCACCAGGTTCGCCACCTGCCCGACAACGCCCATTCCTCTAACACCTGGGGCATCCTTCCCCCGCGTTCCTACTTCCGTTTCGACGCCGAAGCCCTGCGCCTGGAAGAAGACCAGGCCGAGGCCTACACCGAAAAATCGACCGTCATTTAGCTGGATAGTGGCGAGCATATTACCTGACTGCTCTCAATCATCCCCGGGAACGACTCAGCAAGCACCTGAGTCGTTCCCGGGGATGATTGAGAGCGTGAAAATGCGCGTTATTTGCTCTGGACGGTATGGTGGGCGTCCGTCAGCGAGCGCTTTGATTCCAGGCGCACCACGATGGCCGTCACATTGTCGGGACCGCCCTCCTCGTTCGCGCGCGTAATCAACTGCTGAACGCTCACGGCGGGGGCGTGGTGTTCGACAATGCTTTGCAACTCCGCGTCCAGCATCACCCCGCTCAGACCATCGGTGCAGAGGATCAGGGTATCGCCCTCCTGCACCGGCTCGGTGAACAGGTCAACTTCAACTTCGGGGGTACCGAGCGAGCGGTAAATGATATTGCGCTTCTCATGGGTGCGGGCCTCTTCGGGCGTAATTTCACCCTTCTCGACGGCCTGGCGGACCCAGGAATGGTCCCGCGTCACCTGGCGCAACTGGCCGTCGTGCAGCACATAGACCCGGCTATCGCCCACATTGGCGGCGTAGAGCGTCTGATCGTGAACCACAGCCGCCACGCAGGTCGCGCCCATCATGCTCTTTGCTTCCCGCGTCTGCTGTTGCGCGCTGGCAGCCAGAATGGCGCGATTGGCCTGCTCAATGGCTGTCTGGAGCGCTGTCGGAATATCATCCTGCGTATTGTGATAGTAGAAATCGCGCACCTTCTGAATGGTCAACTGGCTGGCAACCTCGCCGCGTTCGTGCCCGCCCATGCCATCGGAAACCACAAAGAGCGCGCCACGGGTCTGCAAAAGCTGCTGATCTTCAGGGACGACCGCGACCAGATTATCTTCATTGGTCTCGCGCTTCAGCCCGATGTCAGTGCGTTGCGCGAAATCCAGCGTAAATGGCAGAGCCATAGCCATATGATCCTTTCCAGCCAGAGCAAGGCTGCCCTGGCCCTCCTGTGTCCAGTTTTTGACATGTTCTATACAGACCGTTTTGACAAAATCACAGAGCATATCGCCCCACAGGCGCAGCAGGCCCGGCCATCCCTGCCGGAACCATGCATCCTCCAGAGCCTCGCCAAAGACCAGCAGCATCTCCGCCGCGTATTCCTCGCGAAAAGCACGCGGGTAAGCGTACAGGAGGATGCGATAGACGCGCGCGGAACCGTGCCGCGCGCGCTGAGCGGGTAATCCGGCCATTTAAGCACCTCCTGTCGTCCCGAAACCGGGGAGCACCTGCTTGTTCTGCGCCACGCGCACCAGTGCTTGCAGCCGCCGGGCCTCCGCCTGCAAGACGCGCTGTCCGAAGCCCGCCAGGCGATAATAGCGCCTGCGCTCATCCCTGGCGGTCAGAGAACCAGTTTTTAGCTCCTCGACAATCAGGCCATCTTTCAGCATGCGCTGAAGCGAGCCATAGAGCGTGCCCGGTCCCATGCGCATCGTGCCTCCCGTGCGTTCGCCAATCTCCTGCATAATCGCATAGCCGTGTTTTTCACCATCGGCCAGCGCCAGCAGAATGTGAAACACCGCCGGAGTCAACGGCAGCAACTCCTCCGGCCTGCGCTGATCTTCATTCGACATAAGCATTTCTCCAACGACCCCGGCAGGAGCGACCCACCAGCGCCATACCATATCATTCATGGATATATCCGTTGCTGATATAGTAACCTGAGAAAGCCCTGTTTGTCAAGGACTGAGAGGGTAATTTTCCACATCAACTGCGTTTCATATGCTGGTGATGAGTTTCGTCTCTGGCTGAAAGGGAAGGCATACCAGCACAACGATCTGACCAGGAGCAACCTTTTCCTCGTGCATGGCGGCGCTTCTACCATTCATGGGTGTCTGTCGTGTTTATAGATGGAGGAGCCGGTTATGCCTGTTACTCTGCGGTAGAGGCACGGGGTTCAACAGGCGATGCGGAACCGCCATCACTGTGAGGGGAGGCGTGGTCCGCACAGAGACACAGCGCTTTTGGCAGGGGTTGCGGCTGAATGGGGAGGCACCCGCGAGAAGCCCTTTAGTGGCTTGTGGAGTGCTCTCTTCCTATGGTATGCTTGTCTGTGTAAGGTGTGGTGATTTGCGTTATCAGGCGCAGGCTTGATTCCCCTCAGTGCAGAGGAAGGACAAGGAAGAATATGAGTTCTCTTGAACAATTACAGACCATGATCGATGAAGATTTGCGCGAATTGCATTTGCTGTACCGGCGCCGCTGGTTCGTCTGGCCGATGGATCGGGTCATTAAGGAAGAACACCTGGGGCGTTGTTGTTATCTTGCTGAAGAGTTTCTGGAGCCGGGCGATTTGAGGATGTTAAAATCCGCTGTTGGCATCGACGACCAGGAATGGCGCAAGTTTAAGCTCAAAATTTCCGGGTAGGCGTCTCCTGGCGTCCGCCAATCGATAGTTTTCCTGCCCATTTCCCTCTGGCCAGTTCGTGATATCCTGGCCCTGGGGAATTTTTTGTGGTTTCAACCTTCAACCTGTGTACCTGCGGCAAGGGCGCTGGCCACGCTGAAGATAGCGGCGTGGTGGCTCTATGCAGTGAGAGCCTGGTGGTCATGGCTCAGGTGGCGGAAGTCTCTTCGACGGTGTTCAGCGAACTGGCGCAGCTCTCGACAATGGCTCTTTGCGCGTAGAACTCCACCGTCTGGCGGGCCAGTTCGATCACCCGGGCGCGCAGTTCTGGCGGTTCGAGAATTTCAACCTCGCGGCCAAAACTGAGCAGATAAGCGGTCATTTCGTCCCTGTTCTCGAATAAAAGGCGGGCCGTGACCCATCCCTGCTCATCGGGAGGGCTGGCCTGCTCAAGCTGAATGTAGCGCCCGCCCTGCGTGACGCGTGGTAGAGCCTGGTGGGCCATACGCACCGTGACCGGGTGACGGGGAATGTTCGCCATGAAGGTCGCTGAAGACTCGCGCCAGTAGCGTGCCAGGTCGAAGTCGGGAGGTCGCACGCCCGCCTCGTCAAGCAGGCGGGCCTGCTGAATACGCGAGACGCGATAGGTGCGCAGGTTCTCATCAGCGGAGGCCACCAGGTACCAGATCCGTCCCTTGGCCACCAGTCCCAGCGGACTCAGCACGCGTTCTACTCCCTGTTCGCCGCGCTGATAGGTCAGCGCAACTTTGCATTCCTGCCAGATGGCCTCTTGCAGCAGCGGAAGAAACTCCAGGGGCTCCTGATTCGTGCCCGGCTGCCAGCCAGAAATATCAACATGGATGCGCTGGCGCACATATTCGGCGCTCTGGCGATTCATCGAGGGCAGGACGGCCAGCAGCTTGATCAGCGCGGCCTCGGAGGCCTGGTGCAGTCCCAGGTCATTGAGCAGATGGGCAGGTTGACCCAGGAAAAGCGCCTGGACCTCCGTCGCATTCAGGCCGGTCAGATTGGTGCGAAAACTTTCCAGCAGCATCAGTCCGCCGCCGGTGCCGCGTTCAGCCGTCACCGGAACTCCAGCGGCGCTCAGCGCCTCCACGTCGCGATAAATCGTGCGCTCCGAAACCTCCAGCCGCCGCGCCAGTTCATGCGCCGTAATGCGCCGGTGAACCTGTAAGAGAAGCATAATTGACAGTAATCGGTCTGCTCGCATGGTTCAGCCCCCGTCTTGACTCTGTGCAGATTGCTTTCCTTCACTGTACCACACAAATCTGACAACAATTGTCATATTAGCCAGCAAGTCTCAGCGAGCTTTGTCTCTGGTAGTCTTCTTTGATCCCGTTGGGAACGTCCTGGTGGTGTTCCCATCTCCGAGCAAGAGGGCCATGTCATTGTTTCTTCTGGAAGGTGAGAAGGAAATAGCCCCGCCTATGTGGTCAGGGCTATTTCATATATCGCTTTTCCCTCTCCTGATGATTTTACTTCTGTTGCTCTCCATGCCTCCCCCCACCCCAAAAGAAGAATGATGCAGGGCCAGCCGGGATGCGCCCGGCTGGCCCTGCATCATTCTTCAAAGCCTGCGGCGGCGCGAGGCAGCAGAGGCAAAACGGGAAAATGAAAAAGCCCTGCTATGTGGTATAGACATCTTGACATATATATCAGGTGTGACTATACTCGTAGCAGATGTTGCTTTATTTATTTGCTCAACGAGGTGAATAATGCATGGATTGCAAAGATTG
>DASZXF010001043.1:0-14342 GCA_035546055.1 Ktedonobacteraceae bacterium | reverse complement strand
TTTCTGCGTCAAGCCAGGTTTTTCCGCGACAGACGATATTAAGAAACCGTGGCTGGTCGGTATAACCAACCGGGTCTGTTTCGTAAATGGAAGAAACGAGGTCAATTTCCAGAACCTCGCGCAGACGTTGGAGTGCTGCGGCCAGATTGCCACGGCGATCCCCTATATTCGCTCCCAGAGCCAGGTACACGGTATGTGTTGCGACTGGATTGTGCCCGTTTCTGGGAAACAATGGTGAAAGCGGGGCTTCAATGCTCATGGTACGTATCCTCTCAGTGCTGGATTAGCGATGTTCCACTTATGGAAACATGCCAGCCCCGGCTTTTCTTCCCTCAACAGTACACACGAGCAGACCTATTTCTGGAAAACGAAGAGGTTGCTGAAGACCGCTTCTGTACCCCGGGGGCCATCTCCTCCAACCATAAAGCCGATCACGCCGGACGCGTAGGCGGTGTTTGTGTAGTTGGTGACAATCAGTTGCTTGTTGACATAAAAGCGGAAACTGTAACCGGAGGCGATGGCCAGTACGGTATTAGTCGGTTGCTGTCCGGTGAGAATGGCGCTGGAGTGAGTCCAGTCGATGAGAGTGATCCAGGCATTGGGATTGCTGCCAGTGGCCAGGACAAAGCGATATTCTCCGTGGCTGTTGATTTCAAGGGCGTAGAATTGCTGGGCGCCCGGGTTGAGACGGAAGACCAGGCCATAGACTTCGCCGCGCACGAGATGGGCCTGCGCGCTGATGACAATATTGGCAAAGGTCTGCCTGCCCGTGTAACACCAGGCAAATTCATGGGCGTGGGTCGTCTGCACGTGATAGCCGCGCGCGTCAAAAAAACACTGCTGGCCATCGTCAACCCAGCCGCCTCCACGGGCGGTCAGAGGATCGGTGTAGAGCACTTTACCGGCTCCGATAGAACTGGTGATGCCAGCGGTCGCCTGCACGCGGGCCTGGGCCGCCAGCGTGGCCTCCATCTGTGCCTGGCTGAGCGCGGTCGCGGTCGCCGCGACCTGCTGCGCGGGCGAGAGATCGGAAAGATGGCCGTGTTGAGTTTGCCAGGTGAGCATACCCAGCGGCAGGGCGATGACCAGCACAAGCAGGCTGATGAGCGCGGCCAGACTGCGTTTTTTCAGGTGGCGTAGACGATACGAAAGCGGTCCGCTGGGCGGCAGAGACGTGGTATCGGGCATTGAGGCCAGACCGGGCTTATCGGTTAAAGGAAAGCGCAGGGGCATAATGGGAGGACGCAATTCCACCTGAATGATCTCTCCCGGCTGTGTATCGCTGATCTGTTCGCTGGCTATCCGGGTGGCCGTAACGCCGTTGGCGTATGACTTCTCGTCTTCATTGGCTTCGCCTGTGCTCTGGCGCAGATTTTCGTCGGTCCCTTCGGCATGTTCGGCGGAGGCGTGAGCTTTCAGCATCTCCTGTTGTAGCGCTTTCCAGAAAGCGGTGGCAAGGTCTTTCGCGGCCTGATAGCGCTGATCGGGGTTTTTGGCCATGGCCTTGAGAATGACATCTTCAATATTCTGAGGAATGGAGCTATTCAGGGTGCGCGGACGGATGGGGGTTGACTGGATGTGCTTGAGAGAGACCGCGACTGGCGACTCGGCCAGGAAAGGGAGCTGGCCGGTGAGCATCTGGTAGAGAATAATACCGAGGGAGTAGATATCGCTGCGATAATCGCTCACCCCGTTGGACTGTTCCGGGGCCATATATTCCGGGGTGCCGACCATCGCGCCCGCGCTGGTCAGGGCTTCTCCGCCCTGCATAGCCTTGGCCAGTCCGAAATCGACCAGGTAGGCATAGCCATCCTGGCGCAAAAGGATATTCGAGGGCTTGACATCGCGATGAACGACACCGTGTTCGTGTGCGTATTGCAGGGCTGAGGCGATCTGACTGAGGAAGCTGGCCGCCTCTTCCAGGGTCAACTGTTTATGGCGGAAGAGATAATCGCGCAGCGTGCAGCCATCGACATAGGGCATCACCAGATAATACCAGGGGCTTTGTTCGCCAAAGTCGTAAAGGGGCAGGATGTGATTGTGAGAGAGCGCGCCCACCGCCAGTGCCTCGCGTTCAAAGCGGCGTACAAACGGCTCATCGCGTCCATAAAGCACCTTCACTGCTACCTGGCGGCGCACCCGGCGATCATAGGCCAGGTACACCTCTGCCATGCCCCCTTGCGCGATGCGACGGCGTAACTCGTACCGTCCCAGGGTCAGACCTTCGATCCCCTTCATCAACCCTCCTGGTTCTTGACTAAGCGACACACTAGCGCATTGACTCTTCTACCCGCTGATGTTTACACCCCAAAAAAGTGGGCACGCCGAGGAGTTTTTCCCTTTTATGTCCACACCATTCTAACATTATTATAATCCGTATACAATTGGATGAGGCCGAAGGTACTGCCTACCTGTCCTTAACTCAGCTACTATGAGCCTTTTACGCGAAGAAGGATGTGCTTTCCGTAAAAGCACATCCTTCCTTTATTTTGTGACCAGCGGTTGCTTGCTGTCTGGCTAGCGGGCCGTCCAGTAGCGTTCCAGGTGAACGGTTTCGACGGGCCGGATGCTATGCGTGTAGCTACTCATTTCTCTGAACATTGTGGCCTCGTCGGAGAAATTCACTCCGGTCTGAGAGGCGTATTTAGCCGCTGCCTGCTGGCGCAGGGGCAGCTTTTCGGACATTTCGACCAGGCCAGGCTCCAGGGTGTTGCCGAACTCTTCCAGGCGCTCGACCAGTGAGCCGGCCTGGTGGAGTACATAGGGAAAGTCCTCGTAGAGATTGACCTTCGCTCCCAGTTCCGTCAGGCGGTCGGCGGCGGAGCAGACAATCTGGTGGTCGACATGGAGTCCGACTGCCAGCGGCGCGTACCAGACCGCATCGGGCAGGCGCTTGCGCAGTCCGACCAGAAGCTCGGCCAGTTCCTCGTCAATCCAGCGGTCACCTGGATTGACCGCTCCACCTATGAGTTGATCATTGTGCGTATAATAGGCCGGAGAGCCGCGATAAATGGCGTCGGGATAGTCGAGCCAGAGGTAGTCCACGCCCAGGTGCTCCATGGCCGCCGCGTCTTCCTGGCGGCGCGTTTGCACAGCGGCCTGAACATCCTGGCTAAAGCCCATTTTGCGATGGACATCCATGGCGAACGCGCTCAGGCCGGTGCCTGGCTGTGGCGCGCCGCCAAAGACCGTGATGACCAGCGGGCGCAGCCCCACGCTGACCTGAACGCCAAGTGTACCGCCGCAGGAGTATACCACATCATCGAAGTGCGGCGAGAGAAAAATATGCCGATGGCCGGTGTTAATATCTTCAAGACTTTTGAGTTGCAATCTGACTTTCCTGCCTTTCTAAGGGTGATAAAACGGGTGTATGAGATCTGGCTCCCTGCTTTAGCCCTGTCACTGTCATCTGGCTGAGCATATATATTACCTGTGTGCTGGCAAATAGAGATCCTCTGGCACGCCTTCTGCGCCCAGAAACTACTATGTATAGCGTAGCACCGGGAGGGAAGAGCAGTTCTCCGCCTTTATGGGAGCTTTACTCCCTGTTCTGTCCACACGATCAGCCCATCGCGTTGCAGGCCCGCGACAATTTTCTCCAACCACGGCAAATCCTCCTCCTGAAAATCGGCTTTGAGCACCAGACCTAACTCGTTCAGGGGCAGCGTCTCGCCTCCGGTCAGGGTGCGCAGATGGGCTACCGTGCGTCCGCGAAAATAGCGATTGGAACTGGTGAATGGCTGTGTGGTGTAGGAGGCCTTTTTTTCAGCAACTTTGCGGAGCTGGCGTACAACCGCGCCGGAGGGGAAGAGGCTCTGCTGGCTCATTTCCTGGTAGGCTGTGCAGCACTCTTGCAACGGGCAGCGCGCGCATTGTGGGTTCGCGCTGGTGCAAATCGTCGCGCCCATATCCATCAACGCCTGATTCCAGTTATAGGCCTGCCCGGCAGGTAAAACGTCGGCAGCGAAGGAAAACATGGCCTCCGTGTTCAGCTTTGGCTCGGGATGCTCCAAACCCAGAAAAACGCGGTGCAGCACGCGGTAAATATTGGTATCTACCGTGGCGACCTGCTGATGATAGGCGAAACAGGCGATTGCTCCCGCTGTATAGCGTCCGATCCCTTTCAACTTGAGCAGTCCATCCACAGTCTCTGGCAGGCGTCCGTCGTACTCGGCGATGGCCTGGCGCGCAATGGCCTGGAGATTGACCGCGCGCCGATTATAGCCCAGGGGAACCCAGACAGAGATGACTTCAGCAGTTGGGGCGTTTGCCAGGTCAGCCAGGGTAGGAAACGTCGCCAGAAACTGATGATATTTGGGCAAAACTCGCTCTACCTGGGTCTGCTGGAGCATAATTTCAGAGACCAGGATAGCATACGGGTCATCTGTCGCGCGCCATGGTAAAGGGCGCTGCGCGCTGGCGTACCACGACAGGAGAGCGAGATGAACCCGCGCGATCTGCTCAGGCGCGGGTCGCGATGGATGTTGTGAGGACAGCGATTGTCTGACCATAGGTGCGCAGAACCTACGAGCGGTTTGACAGAGATTTATCAGTTACCTGGGCTGGACTCTGCTGAGCCTTCCTGGTCTTTTCGCGCACGCTGAGGGTAAAAAGGGTATCTCCCCCTTCTTGCCAGCACGTCGCATCAGGCGCCGGCAGGTTTTCGCACTGAATCCAATCGTTGGCGTTACGCAGCACATGTCCTCGAATACACTTGGCATACATGATATGGTCATTGAGCGCCGGATCGTCGGGACCGATGCCAGATGCGGCAATCTTGGGAATGAAATATTTACACCAGGGCACGGTTATGTACCTTCCTTATGTTCGATTTGCGGCCATCCTTTTCAAGATCAGGCCGGCTCAACAATGAATTGTGAAGAGCGCGCCGACATTATACCGCAATTCGTCGATTTTCACCAGTGGCCTCGTGTCAGCGGTCAGGGTTTCTCACAAGTCAAGCCAGGGCCATCCCGAGCGAGGGTGCAGGGAGCGCAGCGTCCCTGCCGGGTGCGGGTGTCCCGCATCCTTCTCTCCCCTTGCTTCTCGCGCCGTCGGTGGCAAACGACTTTTAAGAAACCCTGTGTCAGGGGTTTCATACGGGACTTGCCGGACTTACAAACATTTAGCAAGAGAAAAAAGTTTTTGGAAACCTTTTTCTCACGCCTGTTCTCCGGTAAAGGGCCAATGTCAGCCCTTAAAGACTGGCATGAACCGGTCCCGGTGGTGTATACTTGAGCAAAATAGCTTATTTTTGCTTTTGGTTTCTTTCGATAAAGCGTGAGATCAAAGCAGGGCGAGTCGCCATCCATGTCGCATATCTTTCAGTATCCTCAAGCGGATCGGAGCAACAGTTGACCGGAGACCTCGCCACGAGAGCAAGGATAGACGTGTTTCCTGAAAAGGTCAGGTGGAAATGCACGATGGCTTTGTTCTGAGAAGAGAAGGAATGGTATGAAACCAGCAACTCCATTGATATGGAATCCCATTTTGCGCCAGTATCTGGTCAATGCGCCAAAACGTATGAACAGGCGTGAGGGCACGGCTGAGTGCCCTTTTTGTGCGGACATCACCAGTGGCAAGGTTGCGCCGGACACGCATGTCTGGCTGCACCCCAACGATTTTCCTCCGGTACTTCCGCCGACTGGCGAGGCATATGTGGTCATTTATAGCCAGGATCATCATCGTCATTTTACCGAGTTGAGTGTGGATGAGGTGTATGAGGTGACGCGGCTCTGGCGCGATCTCTACCGGGATCTGGCCACGCGCTACCCGGCGGTGATGATTTTCGAGACCAGCGGCGAGGCCATCGGGCAGACGCAGCATCACCCGCATGGTCAGGCGTATGGTGTGTCTGAGTTACCGCCGACGCTGGAACTGGAACTGGAAACGGTGAGGCGCGAGGATGCCGCCGGGCGCGGTTGCCCCTTTTGCCGGGTGCAGGCCGAACTGACGGCGCAGGATTTTGAGGTCGCTGGCAATGCCACCTGGCAGGCCTTGCTGCCGCCCTATGTGCGCTATCCCTACGAAACCCATCTCTATCCACGCCGCCACCTGGCCCACCTGGGGGATATGCGTGATGATGAACTGCGCGACCTGGCCGCGCTGCTGCTGGATGTAATTCGGGGCTATAATGAACTGGCCGATGGCGCCATGGCTCCTATGCCCTACATGCTGGGTTTGCACCAGCTGGCAGATGAGCGCTTTCACCTGCATGTGGAGATCCTGGCCGTTGGTCGTGCTCCTGGCAAGCTCAAGTATGCCGCATCTTCAGAGTCTTTGTGGGGATTGTGGCTGAATGATTCGGTTCCGGCGGATAAAGCCGGTGAACTGCGCGTAGCGATTGAGAAAGGAAAACAGCATGAGTGAAAGCGGTGCTTTGCCCACTCCGGCGCGCGAGGCGGCCCGCGCGTTCGGCACGGTTTTTCAGGATGACGCGCCCTATCGTGGATTGCCTGGCGCGGCCTGGGCGCCTGGACGAGTCAACCTGATCGGTGAACACACGGATTACAATGCTGGCTATGTGCTGCCCCTGGCCGTGGACCGCGTGGCGGCCTTTGCCGGGCGAGCGCGTAGCGACTCAACGGTACGCCTGTGGTCGATGTACTTTCAGGAGCGAGCCGAATTTGCGCTTGATGGCCTGCCGGAGAGCTTTGCGCATATTCGTGCTGGCCTGCCGGGCTGGGCACGCTATATTCTGGGCGTGGCGGCGGAACTCAGGCGCGCGGGCCTTCCGCTGGGCGGTTTCGACGCGGTTTTTCAGGGCGATGTGCCGGTCGGGGGTGGCATGAGTTCCTCGGCGGCTCTGGAAGTTGCCAGTGTGCAGGCTTTTCACTTTTTTTCCCAGGGAGCGTTTACCATTGGCTCTGAAGGTGCTACACTGACTCCACTCCAGGTAGCTGAGCTTTGTCAGCATGCCGAATGGGAGGCTTCCGGGGTGCGCTGCGGTATTCTCGACCAGGCCTCGTCGTGCCTGGGGCGGCCCGGTCAGGCGGTTTTGCTGGATTGTCGCTCAATGGAGTACCGCTATCTGCCCTTTGTCGCTCCTGGTATTTCGCTGGTGGTGATTGACACGGGTGTGCGGCGCGAACTGGCTGCTTCGGCCTATAACGAGCGCCGGGCGCAATGTGAAGAGGCCACGCGTCTGCTGGGTGAGCAGATCAGGCGGCATCAGCCAGAAGAGAGCGCGGGACGCGCCATACAGACCTTGCGCGATATCTCCCCGGAAGAGTTTGCGCGTTATCAAGAAGTCTTGCCGGAGGTGCTGCGCCGGCGCGCTGGCTATGTCATCGCTGAAAATCAGCGCGTGCTGCAAACGGAGGCTTGCCTGGAGCGGCACGACCTGGAGAGCGTGGGCGAACTGCTCTGGCAGACCCATGCCGGACTGCGCGATGACTATGAGGTGAGTTGTCTGGAACTGGATACGCTGGTAGACCTGGCGGCCTCGGTGCCGGGTGTGCTGGGGGCGCGCATGATGGGCGGCGGCTTTGGAGGCTGCACCGTCAATCTGGTGCGCGATGAAGCCCTGAGCAGTCTGACCCGCCTGGTGGAAGAAGAGTATCCCCGGCGCACAGGACGGCAGGCCAGTATCGACATCTGCCGGGCGGCAGGTGGTCCCGGTTCCGTGGCGGATCTCGCTTAGCGAAGAGGAAATTCATGAAGCTCTTTCTTTCAACCGATTTTGAAGGCACCAGCGGTATCGTCGCCTGGGAACAGATCATCGAGGGCCGGGCTGAATACGAGCAGGGCCGTCTGCTGCTTACCAACGAAGTCAATGCCGTCATCGCGGGCGCGCAGGAGGCCGGGGCGAACGAGTTTGTCGTCAACGACGCCCATCACTTCATGCGCAATCTGCACCCGCAGGATTTGCTGGGCGAAGCCACCCTGATCAGCGGGCGCCATAAGCCGTTTTATATGATGGAAGGTCTGGACAGCAGCTTCGATGGCGTACTCTTTGTCAGCTATCATGGCTCGATAGGCGCCCCGCAGGCCATTATTTCGCACACCTACAACCCTGGCGCCATCTGGGAGGCGCGTCTCAACGGCGAAATTGTTGGTGAGTCAGGCATCAATGCCCTGGTAGCCGCTCACTACGGCGTGCCCATCATTTTTGTCAGCGGAGATCAGGTCACGGCTGACGAGGCCGCCTGGCTGGCCCCGCAGGCCGAAAAAATCGTCGTGAAAGAATCGCTGGGCCGCTTCGCCGCCGCTAATCTGCATCCTACGGTCGCCTGCCGTCTTTTGCGCGAAGGGGCCAGCCGCGCCGTGCGTAACATACAGACCATGCAGCCGCCTGCTTTTGCCACCCCCGTCTCGCTCGCATTGACCTTCCTGGTCGCCGATATGGCCGCCATGTCGCTCCAGATACGCCATGTCGAGCGCACCGGCCCGCGCACCATCACCATCAGCAGCGAAAATCTGCTGGACATCTACCGCAGTTTCGTAGCCGTCATCATGCTTACCCGCGCCCTCGTCGATCCCCGCTGAGACGGATAAAGAACAGGTGTTGCCAGGGCATGAAAAATAGTGGTAACACCTGCTCTTTGCCTTGAACTCTTTTTTGCCTTTGCCAATAACTATGTACCTTGTTGCATCCCATGCTTTTTGCGTTCTTCCAGATTCCTTCGCAACAAAGTGCGCCGCCGCTCATCGCTGACCATGATATCATGTGGCCTCAATCGAGAAGAAGCCTCGTCACAGAGAGCACCTGAAGTCTGTTTCATAAAAAACCGGAGGAAGTCCCATCTGGGCTTCCTCCGGGTGTTTCTCTCTGGCTTATGCGTGTGAATATATCTATATTGGAGTTATGACGGCAGCGAAGCCGGCCCACCACTGTAAAAACTGAGCATTGGTGAGCACCTGGCGGTTCCAGAGCGAGCTATCGGCGAGATAGACGTAGGCGGAACTGCCGCCAGTGACCACGACGATGTGGCCGCCGTCGTAACGCGCCGGCGGCCAGCCAATAATCACGGGATGACCCGCGTTAGCGTAGCTTTTGACCTGATCGAGGGTCCAGTTATTGCCCCAGGTGGTTTGAAAGCCGAACTTTGCCGCTGTATTGGCGATGCCGACGTTTTCGACCAGGCCGAGTTCGGGGGTAATTTCACCGATGGCAGACTCGACCTTGAGTACATCGGTGATGCGGTAATGGTGGCCGTAGGAGTTCAATACCTCGGTCATGGAGGCCGCTGAGCAGGCGGAGTAGGCCCAGGTGTCGTATTCGCTTTGCGAGGCGTACTCGTTGGCGTCAAGCTGCGAAATGCGCACCAGGGCTTTTGAGGCGTTGAAGTTGGCGCCGTGCTGGGCGGCGGGATTGAGGATGGAGGTCATAAACTGCGGAGAGGTGGAAATAGCGGTGGTGCGGATAGTCTGAAAGACCTGGCCAGCCCAGCCGTTCAGGGCGAACAGGGCGATCAGGAGGAGGGAGAGCAGGATGAGCGAGAAAAGCGTTATCCTGGGATGCCGCCATGTTTTCAGCGTTTTCCAGGGATGGCGAGCCGCTTTGAGTGTCTTGGGAGCTACGCTCTGAAGCTTGCCAGTATCCAGCGAGTGCCAGGCGCTTTTCAGCTTATCAGGCACGACGCGCTGAATTTTGCCGGTGTCCAGCGAGTGCCAGGCGCTTTTCAGAGTTGAGAAATCCAGCGACTGCCTCGGGGCTTCGTCGGTAAAAAGAGTCTTCTCCAGGCGTTTCCTGGCATTGTGAAATGTTGTGTGCAGGCGTTCGTTTTCCAGCTTTTCTCTGGTGAGACGCAGCACCGCTGTTACCTGTTCGGATACGAGCGAATGCCGGGCCTTTTTCAAGGTTGCGTGGAGCCTGGGATGGGTGATGAGCGTCTGGCGGAGGCTGTGCCAGGATACGCGTGCGTGAGCGTTGATGTCGCCGCGCGAGAGCCTGCGCGCTTTAAAACGCAGACTGAGAAATAAGAGGCGGAGATGGTATTGAACGATGAAAAGGAGGGACAGGAACTGCCGTCGCCATCTGTGCCAGAGAGAGTCAGATGCCATAGTCGAGATAACCTTACTAGTACAGCGTGAAACACTGTCAATCATGATGGTATGTTCTGGTAGTCCGAGTATACTGCACTGAAGACCTAATGGCCGAGGTTTAGCCAGGAAAACAGCCAGGAAGTACCGCCTTCAGGTTAAGATTTTGCTCCTGACGGTGATATTGGCGAGGTGGTACATCGACGACAGGCAGGCGCATCGGCTTCGTCTGACTGTCGGTTTATCCTGGTATATATGGTCTGCACCGAACGAGAAGCGCCTTTTGAGGAGCTTTGACGCTGGACATAAGCTGTTTCCTGGCCTATACTTTGAATGAATAAATAAAACTGTTATTTGACGCTTTTTGCCACAGGGAGGCGGTTCTATGATTTCGACTCCTTTTTGTCCGGTGTGCGGCGCGGCCAATGAGCCAGAGCGTACCCACTGTTTTGCCTGCGGAGAGGCGCTGGTGGCCGGTGGAGAAGAGAAGCAGGCGCTTTTGCATGATCGCTATCAACCGGGGGTGCTGCTCGGCTCGGGTGGTTTTAGCGTGGTGTATCATGCCAGAGATATGCGTGAGGGCGGGCGTGATGTTGCGATCAAGCAGATTAATCTCCAGAGATTGAGCGCCGAGGAGACGATTGAGGCGACGGATACATTTAATCGGGAAGTGCAGTTGCTCTCGTCTCTCAGCCATCCCCAGGTTCCCTGGCTGTATGACCATTTTGGCGACAGTGGGCACTGGTACCTGGTGCTGGAATACCTGGAGGGAAGCACGCTGGAGGATTACCTGGCAAGGCGTATGGCCAGGGACCAGCCTGTGCGGGTGGAGGAGGCGCTGACCCTGGTCTGGCAACTTTGCGATGTGCTGGAATATCTGCATACGCGCCAGCCGCCGGTGATTTTCCGGGATCTCAAGCCCGGCAATATCATTCGCTCTCCGAGCGGGAAGTTGTCGTTGATCGATTTTGGCATTGCGCGTCGTTTTCGTCCCGGTCAGCAGCGTGATACTCAGCGCCTGGGTTCGCCCGGATACGCGGCCCCTGAGCAATATGGCCGCGCGCAGACGACACCTCGGGCTGATATTTACAGTCTGGGGGCGTTACTCTATACCCTGCTCACCGGTCAGGAACCGGCGACTCAGCCGCGTGGTCTGGCGTCTCTGCCTGTACCGGGCTATGCTCGCGAGGCTGAGCTGATGGAACTGCTTCAGCGCATGCTCGCGCCAGATCCGCAGGAGCGTCCGGCCAGCGCGAGCGAAGTCGCCGAGGTGCTCAGGCGGTTGCTGCAAGGACGCGAGGTACCTGAAGATGCTGACCGCATCTGGATTCCCCCGGTCCCACAAGAACTGGCTCCGGCTGCCGAAGGTTCGCCGCAGGTGCAGATGATGCTGCCGGCGCCTGCTCCCCAGCTCATTCTACCTGTGCCTGCGCCTCGCACAACGAGGCGCAATGTGCTGCTTGGTCTGGGCGGTGTGACCGCGATGCTGGTCGGCGGTGAGCTGCTCTGGCGAACCATGACCTCTGCTCATCCATTTCCCCTGCCAGCCATCCCCGGCGGAGGCAGGCTATACACGTATAAAGGCCATTGCGCTGCTGTCTGGAGCGCTGCCTGGTCACCGAACGGGAGGAGCATTGCTTCCGGTTCGCTGGACAGGACGGTGCAGGTCTGGGACGCGTTCAACGGCGGAAATCCCTTTGTACATCGCGGACACGCCGGGGGCATCATGCATGTGGCCTGGTCGCCGGATGGCCAGCGCATCGCCTCCGCTTCCGAGGATACCAGCGTGCGGCTCTGGAACGCGCGCGATGACGGGAATCTCTTGATCTACCAGAAGCATACGGATAGTGTGCAGGAGGCGAACTGGTCGCCGGATGGCCGGTTGCTTGTTTCGTGCTCGCTTGATGGGACGGCGCAGGTCTGGCAGGCAAGTAATGGAACTCAGGTGGGTACCTATCTGGGCCATGGAGCCGGTGTCTATGCGGCGAAATGGTCGCCGGATGGCAGACTGATCGCTTCCTCTTCCGCTGACCAGACGGTGCAGATCTGGGATGCGGTGACATTCCGCTCGCTCGTTGTTTACCGGGGACATACAGCTCCGATCTCTGAAATTGTCTGGTCACCGGATGGCACGCGCATCGCCTCGGCCTCCGATGACGGAACGGTGCAGATCTGGAATGCCAGCAGCGGGAACACCATTTTGACCTATAATCACGCTCAGGCGGTCAAGACGGTAGCCTGGTCGCCGGATGGCTCCTGGATTGCCTCCGGCGGTGATGATAACACTGTGCGAGTCTGGGACGCAGATAGTGGCACCCAGGTTTTAAGCTATGCAGGTCACCAGCAACCCATTATTGAGATAAACTGGTCGCCGGATGGCTCGATGCTCGATAGCGCATCCGTGGATCAAAGCGTGCAAATTATCGCATTCTCTGCCCACAGAGGCCGCCGACATAGATAAGCTGGAAAAGCTCCTGAGAGGTTTTTGGCAGAGTATGAGGTTGTTGTGCTGCTCAGCGCAACAACCTCATACTTGCGCGATTGGTCCGCAGAGAATGAGGCCAGGATCAGATGAGCTGCGAAATCTGGCCTGTGGAGGCAGAGCGGAAGATCAATTCATAGTTTCCAATGCCGATATGATCCCCATCGGCCAGCTCGTAGCCACGTCCCACGTCAATTTTTTGTCCATTGAGGAAGACGCCGTTATGGCTGCGCTTGTCGAAAATCAGGACGCGTTCGCCAATGCGTTTGAGCAGGGCGTGATGGCGCGAGGTCAGGTTATCCTGTTCCAGGTAGAGATTGCTGGAGCCGGCTCGCCCGACGTTAATCTCTTCGTCCATAATTAAAAACTCAAACGAGCTGGTGGTATAGGGCGAGGAGATAATCAGGCGCGGCACCGCGATGGCCTCATCGATGGGCGAATAGGTCGCGCCGGCGTTTTCAAACGACTCCCGCTGCGAAGTGCTCAGATCAAACTCCTGACTGCGAGCCGCCTCGAAGGCTGACAGGCTGGCCGGGGAAGCATTGACTGCCTGGGAGTCCACAGGAATAACCTCGCCGGGCGGGGATATCTCCGTCGCGGCGGTCTGCGAGGCGCTCGCCTGGTCGCTGGTAGCTCTTTCGCTGTGAACAGGCGGGGATATCTCCGCAGATAAGGCCGGCTGTTCGTCTGCTTCGCTGGCAGGAAGCGCTTCTGATGAAGCGCTATGCGGTTCAACTGCTGGACTGTCAGCATCGACAGGGAGTATTTCATCAATGCTGGCGGGTTGTGCAGCGACTGGACTGTCAGCGCTGGCCGTACTCAGTTCCTGGTGCGGGATGGCGGGCGCTTTCTCCTGATGTTCGTCGGCACCCTCAAGCTCAGCCGGATTCTCCGTTGTTTCTGCCGCGCTCGGAGAGGCTGCGTTCTGGAGTGGTTCCGCTGCGCTTTCAACTTCAGCCAGCTCTGCTTCTGTCAGTGGAACCGTCCCCGCGCTCTCATCGTCGTCCAATGCTGCTTCTTCTTCCAGCGGCGGCAATTCCTCCAGGGGCAGCGTGGATACTTCTGGTTCCTGGATGGATGCGGTTAGTGTGAACGGGCTGGCCTGCTCATTGAAAATCTCTGCTACAGAAGCGCTGACCGGCTCCGCCGCGCTCTCGGACGCGGCTTCGTCGGACGTGTGCTCAATGGGAGCAGGCAGCGAGGTTCCAGCGAATGAAGCGTCCGCTGGCTCTTCACCAGTGGAAGAGGACGCGGCCAGAGGCGGCGCCTCCGCAGTGTCTCTGGATATTTCCTGGATGTCAGCCAGTGAATTGCTTTCTCCCACGCTGGTGTCGGACCTGGCGTCAGTGGCCGCGTTGCCGGCAATCGCGGCACCTTCTCCCTCGTCGAGAGATGTTTCCGCTCCCGTACTCGCATCTGTGGCGGGCACTTCAGTGGAAGTGAGCGAAGCCGCTGTAGCGGTGAATGCGACAGAAAGCTCTTCAACTGTGCTGGCGAAAGTCCTCTCTTCCGCAGGCTGGTCCGACAGGCGTTCCTCTGGCACAACTGATTGCGTATCCGCCCGGGCGCTCTCTTCCGGGGCAGCGAAAGGCGAGGGCACCTGCTCGGACGCCGTACCTGGAGGCAAGGCAGATAAACTGCTCTCAGGCTCGTGAACTGGCAGGGAGGGAGCGCTGCCTTCAGGCTCGTCGGCGAGCGGTCCCGTCTGCCTGGGAGGAGTGAGTGAACTGGCCTCGTCTTTCAGGGGGAAGCTGGCCAAATTGGCCTGGAGAATGTGTTCTTCCACGCGAGGCGTTTCGGGCAGTCGTGGCAAGGGGCCGGAATATTCTGGCCGGGGCGGCTCTATCGGCTGCTCCGCAGGCCGGATCTTTGTTGC
>DASZXF010001042.1:0-1778 GCA_035546055.1 Ktedonobacteraceae bacterium | reverse complement strand
AACAGCAAGTACTCCCTGCTGGGTGGATTGCGCGCCAGCGCGCAAATGATCAGCTACGAAATCGCCCTGGGCCTCTCGCTGGTCGGGGTGCTGATCATGTCCGGCAGCTTCAGCCTGAACGATATTGTGGCCGCGCAGACCGGCGTTTTCTGGGGATTTATTCCCAAGTGGAACATCTTCCACGGCCAGTTTGTGGCCTTCTTCATTTATCTGATGGCGGCCTACGCCGAGACCAACCGCATTCCTTTTGACTTACCGGAAGCGGAAACCGAGCTGGTCGCCGGCTACCACACCGAATACAGCGCCATGAAGTTCGCCATGTTCTTCATGGCGGAATACGCCAACATGGTGACGGTGGGCTGCCTGGCGACTCTGCTGTTCCTGGGCGGATGGAGCGGTCCGGTGTTTGGGCCTCCCCTGCTGCAGGCGCTCTTGCCCGTGTTCTGGTTCGTGGCCAAGGTGTTCGTCTTTATGTTCATTTACATCTGGGTGCGCGGGACTTTGCCGCGCTTCCGTTATGACCAGCTGATGGCATTCGGCTGGAAGTTCCTGCTGCCGCTCTCCATTGCAAACGTGGTGGTGACGGCATTGATCGTGGTCTTGCAACAGTAAGGGAAGAACCAATCCGGAGGGCGTCTTTGAACGCGCTCCGCTTTTAGACAAAGCATGCTTCATTTGACTTTATTTCTGGTGTTCGGCCTGGTGTGCGTGGCGGGGGCGGTCAACCTGCTGGCGCAACGCCATCCCATCAACAGTGCCCTGTCGCTGGTGGTGGTCATGGGCGCACTGGCCGGCGAGTATCTCCTGCTGGGCGCGGAGTTCCTGGGCGCAGTCCAGGTCATCGTCTACGCCGGCGCCATCATGGTGCTGTTCGTCTTCGTCATCATGCTGCTGAATGCCGGGGAAGAAGCCCGCTTTGGGGGCAGCCGCGTGGCCATTCTGCTGGGCGTGCCCGGCCTGCTGACCGGCGGCCTGATGATCACCTGGGTCCTGCTCAAGTATTCGGGCACCGGGGCGGTGCCGCTGGGCGCGCTGCCCGGCCCTCCCAAAGAAATCGCCCGCCTGCTGTTCCATGAATTCCTGCTGCCCTTTGAGGTCACCTCGGTGCTGGTGCTGATCGCCATCATGGGATCGGTGGTGCTGGCCGCGAAGCCCGACCAGATACAGCAATCGAAGGAGGAACGCTGATGGTACCGCTGTCGTTTTACCTGGTGCTGAGCGGCATCCTGTTCGCCTGCGGCGTGGCCGGGTTCCTGATCAAGCGCAACCTGATCACCATCTTTATGTCCATTGAGCTGATGCTCAACGGAGTGAACCTCTCGTTCGTGGCTTTCGCCGCCCACTGGCAGGCCTTGAGCGGACAGATTTTCGTGTTCTTCGTGATGGTCGTGGCGGCGGCCGAGGCGGCCGTGGGCCTGGCCATCATCATCGCCGTGTTCCGCAACCGCGAAACTTTGAACGTAGACCAGATCAACCTGCTGAAACTATGACGCAGAACCTCCATCTCTGGATGATTCCGCTGCTTCCCCTGGTGGGAGCGGCGATCAATGGCTTTTTCGGGAAGAAATACTCGAAGAGCGCCGTCGTGGCCGTCGCGCTGAGTTTTTGCGGCGCGGCCTTTGCCCTGGCCCTGTATGTTCTTTCCCAATTCTCTTCCCTTACCCTGCCGCACAGCGAAGTGCTGGCGCCGTGGATCCGCATCGCCGAATTTCAGGTCGACTTCGCCTTCTATCTCGACCAGCTTTCGCTGATCATGCTGCTGGTGGTCACCGGCGTAG
>DASZXF010001041.1:0-2835 GCA_035546055.1 Ktedonobacteraceae bacterium | reverse complement strand
CTTTTGACCCTGCTGTTGGAGGCGCTGGATCAGACCATTGTGGGCACAGCTATGCCGCGCATTATTGGTTCTTTGCAGGGCTTTGACCGCTATACCTGGGTGTTGACCGCCTATATTCTGGCGGCGACCAGCATGGTGCCTATCGCTGGTAAACTCTCTGACCAGTTCGGGCGCAAGTGGTTCCTGATTGTCGGCGCCCTGGTTTTTCTGGTGGGTTCGGTGCTGTCCGGGATGTCGCAAAATATGAATGAGCTGATCATCTTCCGCACCATCCAGGGGCTAGGCGCGGGTACCGGTATCGCCCTGGTACCGGCTGTTGTGGGCGATATCTTCCCGCCACATGAGCGCGGGCGCTGGCAGGGTCTGTTTGGCATGGTCTATGGTATCTCCAACCTCATTGGTCCAACTACTGGAGGCTGGTTGACCGATCATGGTCCGCTGCTGGGCAAGCTGATTGAGGACACGACGCGCTGGCGCTGGGTTTTCTATATTAATCTGCCTATCGGTATTCTGGCCATTATTGCCCTGCTCATCTGCTTGCCTGCCACGCTCTCCGAGCGGGATAGCAGCTATAGCGGCTGGGCGGCCATTCGCCGTATCGACTTCCTGGGCGCGGTCCTGGCGGCGAGCGCGACCATCTGTCTGCTGCTGGGTCTGACCTGGGGCGGCAGCGACATCTATCCGTGGACCTCGCCGCAGGTTATCGGCGTGTTGATCGCTTCGGCTGTGCTTTTCGCCTGCTTCTTTATCAGCGAGCGCTTCGCCGCCGAGCCAATTTTGCCGCTGGAACTCTTCCGCAATCAGGTTTTTACCATCTCGTCGCTGCTCTCGCTGCTGCAAATGCTGATCCTGCTCGGTATGGCGCTCTACATGCCTTTCTTCCTGCAAGGCGTGCTGGGGCAGTCAGCGACCAATTCGGGTATTACTACAACCTGGCAATCTTTCTCAGCCGTGATTGGCGCTATGCTGGCGGGTATGCTGGTCAGCTTCTTAAAGCGCTATCAGGTCATTACTATCATCTGTAGCCTGATTATGGCTGTGGGCATCTTTATGCTCACGCGTATGGATGTTTCAACGCCGCTGGCGGTGATCATAGGTGCGCTGGTGCTCTCCGGCCTTGGCCTGGGCGCCTTCTTCTCCATTCTCAACCTGACCGCGCAGAATGCTCTGCCGCGCAGACGCCTGGGTGTGGGTACGGCGGCGGTACGTTATATGTCCGAAGTGGGGGCGACTCTGGGCATCGCCATTGTCGGTTCGGTGGTGAACAGTACGATTGCCAGCGACATCTCGACACGCGTGCCCGCTGCGGTGGTCAAGCAACTGACCCCGGCTGGCTGGAAAGCCGCGACGAATCCGCAGGTGCTCACCAATCCCGCTGCCCGCGACGCGGTAGTGCAAACCGCGCAAAAGCTGGCCACCAGCCATGTGCCGCCGGGTCCGCAGCATGATATAATCGCGCACCAGGTCGCTCAGACCCTTGATCAGGTCTTCGGTGCGCTCAAGCTTGCGCTGGTCATCGCCATCCAGCATGGTTTGCTGACCGTGCTGATCTTCGCGGGGATTATGTTCGTGTGTACCCTCTTTCTGAAAGACCTTCCTCCGGTTCAGGAGGAGCGATCCGCAGCCGAGAACGAGGCAGCGTCTTCACCTGTCACGGCCACTCGCTAATCACCCTGCCGCAGGGCGGAGCCGCTTGAGACTATAACATGAGTCATCCCTGATGCGATTCCGTTGGGAAGGTCGGGGTGGACTCCTCGTCGCTGCGCGACTCGCCCTGGTGCTTTTGGAGGGAGTGGCAGGTTGGGCCCGGCTCAACCTGCCACTCCCTCCAAAAAAAACCTTGCGA
Source organism: Ktedonobacteraceae bacterium (assembly GCA_035546055.1). Lineage (GTDB taxonomy): Bacteria > Chloroflexota > Ktedonobacteria > Ktedonobacterales > Ktedonobacteraceae > Paraktedonobacter. The sequence goes on along the minus strand of DASZXF010001041.1, from coordinate 989 downwards.
GGCGCCGCAGGCGCTGAGGAGTCCACCACGACCTTTCCAATGAGTCGGATGTTTCTGAGGTGATCCCAACCGCTTGCGGCGCTGGAAACATTGGGGATGACTGATATCCTGTTCATCGTCTACCTGTGGAGGGCGCGAACCTGCATATGGTATGATAGAAGCCATGGAACCTATCAACCTGGAGGGGCATTGTGGGACAACTATCTCCTATCGCGGTCACGTTCTACACGAAAGCGGGCTGCCATTTATGCGAGGATGCGCGCGAACTGTTGGAAGAGATCGCGGAGGATACCGAGTATATACTGACCGAGATCGATATCCGTCGCGATCCGGCGCTATTTGAATTGTACCGTTATCGCATTCCAGTGATTATGCTTAATGAGAAGACGCTGCTGGAAGGGCGGATCGAGGCAGAGGAACTGGCGCGGGCCTTTCAGTCTGAGAAAGAAGGATAACGTCTATGGCGGCTCAACCAATCTATCGGCCCCAGGTTTCACCGGTACGTGCTCAGCGTCTGCTGGGGATATTGCGCAAAGCGGGGGCATTCCTGCTGACTTACTGGGCGCTGATCCTCACGATTTTCCTTGGTGTTATCGTTGCTGCCGCGCTCAGTGTGCCTGTGCTCACTTATCTGGGATTGAATAATCTCGCCAAACCGCTTTTCTTTACCCTGCACCTGATCTGTGCGCAGATTCCCTCGCATTCGTTTTATATTCTGGGCCATCAACTCGGCATGTGCGCGCGCAATATGGCCATCTATACCTCGATGCTGATCGGCGGCATGGTTTTTGTCATGAGTAAAAAGCGCCTGCGGGGTATTCCCTGGTGGTTCTGGGTGCTGTTGATTTTGCCCATGGCCTATGATGGTTTGACGCAGATGGTTGGCTGGCGTGAAAGCACCTGGGAACTGCGCGTGATTACCGGGGCGCTGTTTGGCTTTGGGAACATGTGGTTTGCTCTGCCGCTGATTCATCGCACTGTGTCGGAGG
>DASZXF010001040.1:0-1631 GCA_035546055.1 Ktedonobacteraceae bacterium | reverse complement strand
TGTGCGCCGCACAGGCAACACCAGGCTGGAAGTGTTTCTCACCCAGGGAGAGAGCGAGGATGCACAGCAATGCGTCTACCTGGGTAAATATGTCTTCACCGATTTCCCGCCTATCAGTGAAAAAGTCGCGGTTCTGGACATTACCTACAATTATGATAAAAATGGGGTGGTACAGATTGCGGCCATCGAGCGCTCAAGCGGGCAGCCGCTCACGCTGACCATTGAGCCGCTGCCACCTGATGTCCCCGCCCGTTTTGCCGGGCGTCCCATCGATCAACAGGTGCGCGAACACATGACTGTTTACCTGGCCTTTGATCTCTCCGGGAGTATGGGCGGCCAGCCTCTGGCTGAAGCGCAGAAAGCCGCTGAGCAATTTGTCAGTCAGTGCGACCTGACAACTACCTCGGTGGGATTGATCGCGTTTTCGGATAGTGTGCTGGTCGAGCAGGAGGCCACGCAAAACGCCAAAAGCATTACACGCGCCATTCAGGGTCTGTCAATCGGGAGGACCGGCTATGGCAATATGGGCCATCCGTTCAATGTACTGTTCGAGCGTCTGAGCAATGTCCAGGGCACGCGTTACGCGATTGTGCTGGCAGATGGCGTCTGGGTTCATCAGTCAACTGCTGTGCGGGAGGCGCAGCGTTGTCACCAGGCGGGTATAGAGGTCATCGCTATTGGGTTTGGGGGCGCGGATCGCGCGTTTCTGGCCCAGATAGCTTCTTCCTCGGAACAAAGCTTCTTTACTGATCTGAATCGCCTGAGCGAGGCGTTCAGCACGATTGCGCGCGAATTGACAGAAGCGGGAGGGGAGCAGCGTTCTGGTGCCCGTTTCCGCTGGCGACGTTAGCTCCTGCAAGAGATGATCTGCTCATTGCTCAAAGGAATGAAGTATGACTGGCTCAACAACACGTCCAAATTATTTTCTTTTGCTTGGTCTGGACCCGGATAGTCCCTGGGAAGCGGCCAAATTTGAGGCTACCCTCAAGGCCAGAATCAGCGAATGGAGTCGCCAGAGCGCGGGTATCGGCGCGAAAGCAATCGCGGCTCAGAAGAATCGCGAGATGGTCCCGGACATCAGAAGAGTGATGGATGATCAGGCTCTGCGCCAGGCGGAAGCGGCGGCGGCGAAGAAAGCCCAGGCCACCGCCGCCCAGGACAGAGTTGCGGTCTTTGAGGGTCAATTGACCATGGCTGAAGCGAAGGGCTATCTTGAGAAAGGTGAGTTTGATCGCTTCGTGACGGACTTCAAGGATATCCTCTCAGAGCAGGAGATTCGCCGCCGTCTCAAAGTCGAAGTGCGCCAGCCCGCCAGCCTTGCCCCTAAGCCGGTACAGAAGCTTGACCCCTCGGTCATCAAATCAATTGAGCAGCGACTGTTGATCCTGGGGGTCTCTGATCTCTATCAACTGTTTGGCATGGAGCAGAACCGCTCATCGGCAGTCGCCCTTTGCGCCGCTGCTGATCAACTCTACCATGATATGACCCTGCGCCAGCCCAAAGATGCTGAGGTAACAGCCAGATCCGAACTGGCCGGCTATGCCAAAGATATCTTTCAGTCAGCAGACAAGCGAAAAGCCTATGACGAAAGTCTGCGTTTGCAATCGCTGGCGGCCTTGCTCAAGCAGCTT
>DASZXF010001039.1:0-1518 GCA_035546055.1 Ktedonobacteraceae bacterium | reverse complement strand
CGCCCTCGTCAGCGGTCTGCTGATTCAGACCATCGGCGCGCAGGGCAGCGCGTTACTCCTGGGCGGCTGGCTGATTCTCCTGGCCAGCGCCACTACCCTCAACCGGCGCGTCAGACACGCCAGCCAGCCGGGAGAGGTCGTCGCCTAAAAGCACTTTGCGGTGGAAAAACCGCCTGATCTACGCGGAAATAGGAGCTTGCGCGGAGGAACCAGAGAAGCGCGGTGAGTGCCGTGCTTCTCCGGTAAAAATGAAGGATATATTGCGATTATGGCTTGACAAACTTGATGGCGGCAATCACCGGATCGGTGTGATGCTCCATCATGCGCAATTCCGCCCGCCTCAGATTGTGCGCGCTGTTGATTAACGCGATATGGGTAAAGGCCTGGGGATAATTGCCCAGCGCCCGTCCCTCTTCCCCGTCGATCTCTTCGGAAAAGAGTCCCAGGCGTCCCGCGTAACTCACCAGCCGCTCAAACAGCGCACGCGCCTCATCCACCCTCCCCTGCATCGCCAGGTTGTCCACCAACCAGAACGAGCATAACGAAAAGGTTCCCTCGCCTCCCTCCAGTCCATCTTCCCCGTTGTAGCGATAGACAAAGCCCCGCTCATCGGTCAACTGCTCCAGCACCCGGTCCACCGTCGAACGCATACGCGGATCGCTCGGCGGAATGAAGCCCACCAGCGGCAGCAGTAAACAGGAGGCGTCCAGGGTTGTCCCGCCGTAATACTGGGTGAAAGCGCCCAGGTGCGTGTTATAGCCGTTGGTCAGGATATCTGTACGAATCAGGTCACGCACGATGCGCCAGCGCTCTATATCGCCCTCTAATCGCTCTTGCTCCGCTGCCCGGATCACCCGGTCCAGCGCCACCCAGCACATGACCTTGGAGTAGACAAAGTGATGCTCGCCATCGCGCACTTCCCAGATCCCCCGGTCGGTATCCTGCCAGTGCTGACAGACATGCTCGGCCATGACCTGCATCAGATACCACAGCGGCCCTTCCAGCTTCTCTCCATAGCGCTCAAAGCAGCCCTGGCGCCGGTACTGATGCAGACAATCGAGCACCTCCCCGAAGACATCCAGCTGCTTCTGGTTGACCGCCCCGTTGCCAATGCGCACCGGTCGCGAGTTCTCGTAGCCCGACAGATGCTCCAGCACCCGCTCGACCAGTTCCCGTTCCCCGCGAATACCGTACATGATCTGCAAATCCTCTCCATCGGAGAAGGAGAGCCGTTGCAGCCAGTGAGTAAAGGCGTGGGCTTCCTCGGTAAAGCCCAGCACCGAGAGGGCGTAGAGGGTAAAACTGCCATCGCGCAGCCAGGTAAAGCGGTAGTCCCAGTTGCGCTCTCCCCCGATCTCCTCGGGCAGCGAGGTCGTAGGCGCCGCGACAATCGCCCCGGTCGGCGCGTAGGTCATCATCTTGAGCACTAACGCGCTGCGCTCCACCAGGTCGCTGTAGGGGCCACTGTAGCTACACGAGCGAATCCAGGCTCGCCAGCAGGAGAGAGTCTGCGCCAGC
>DASZXF010001038.1:0-3312 GCA_035546055.1 Ktedonobacteraceae bacterium | reverse complement strand
GTTAAGCATAAAGCAGGGCGGGAATGAAGGCTGAAGAGCGGGATGAAAACGGAATTCAAGGGCGAAGGCGGGAATGGCCGATGGAAGAGGCAAAATGGCACAAGAAAAACGAAGGCGGGGAGTGGCCAGGGTCTTTTCTTTTGAGCTCATAACTTGCTGATAAGAGCCAAACATCGGGTGGGGTTCGAATGGAGGCAGTCTTGGATTTCCGGCTGAGAGCGGCCCTCAAATTCTTCGGCCAAGCCCCAGAGCAGAGCGCTGCGGATCAGGGCCAGGTTGGCCAGGAGGTTGGGGTTGCGAGAGCGGGAGCGGTCCTCCCCCATGAGGGCGTCCCGCCGCCAGTGGTTGCGGATTTCCACTCCCGCCCAGTGCCCACAGATGAGTTGGAGCCATTGCGCCGGCCCATAGTGCTGGGGCTCCAGGCTGGAGAGGTAGTAACGGGATTCGGTGCTCGTGGCGCCGCTCTTTTTGATCGTGCGCTGGCTGCGCACCACGATCAGGGCTCGGGCGTGGGGGAAGTCGGCGGCGAGGGGTTCGATGGCAAAGGCGTGCACGCAGCGCTCTTCGACCCGCCCGTGGCCGATTCGGGTTTCGGTAAAAAGGGGGTATGGGGCAACCGGTCCAGCGCCTGAGCGTGCTGGAAGAGCTTGGGCTGATTGGCTTTGAGCTGCAGCAGATAGTCGCCGCCTTTGGCCACTATCGTGGCGGCATGCTGGCGCTGGCAGTGCAACGGGTCAGCCGTAATGAGGGTGCCATCCAAGGCGGGCAACTGCTCCAGCAAGGTTGCGGCGGCACTCAGTTCGCAACGCTCGGTGCCCTCCTTCTGGTCGTAAACCGCCACGGCCACCGGAGCCCCGTCCTCATGCTGCGCCAGGGTTAAGAGTCCGATGTGGTCCCGAATCATTTTGCCGTCCAGCGCCAAGGCTTTGGGCAGGGTGCCGGCTTTGCTCTGCAGCCACTGGTTCAAGGTGTGGGCAAAGGCCTCCGGGTCCATGCGCGTGAGCACTTGGTAGAAAACGCTGTAGCTGGGCACCTGGTAGAAAGCCCGGGTCCCTTTTTTGCGCGGCAGCCCCAGCCGACGGCGCTGGCCCTGGCTGAGGGTCGTGGCAAAGCGGGCAATCTCGGCGATATCCCGCCGCCCGGCCAGCAGGGCCATGGCAATGAGGGTGAGCACCGCATCGGAGCGGTAACTCGTATTGGCCCCTCGTGGATCGGGACCCCGACGAAAGGCCTCCCTTAAGGAGTCCAGTTGCTGGGTGTTGACCGGCAAGGTGCCACTGGGCGGGGCCACCAGGCCCGCTCGGCACGCTTCCGGCACCTCCGGCGCACAGAGCTCCTGGCGGGCCTGCGCACTGAGGGGCCGCAGCCACAACCGTTTGGGCCGCTCATTGGCAATGTAAAAATCGGCCCGGTGCCGGCTAAAGCCCGCACTCATGCCCACCGCCTCCCAGTTGCTGGCCTTGTAACAGGTGCCCGCGTAAGCCTCCGGGTCGGTGAAGCTCTCGGCCAGGAGCGGTCGGTAACCAAAGCGTTGGCGCCATTGCTCGGGCAGTTGGCGCAAAGCCGCCCCCATGGCTTGGGAGGCCAGGTTAGGGCTCTGGCCTTTGTCAGCCAGCACCAAAAAACGCCGGTTCTGCACGAGGAGCTTGAGCCGCTCAATCCGCTGGGCGGGGCTCCAGCCAATCCATTGGTCCCGGTCTTTGAGGGCGTAGCAAGCCGGGCCCCAGACCAACAGGGCCACGGCTTGGCCGTCCCGCTCCACCACCTGGCGCAGATAATCACCCACCGGCCGACCCGCTCCCAGGTAATGCTTTTGGGCCAACAACTCGTCAAACCACCCCGACTCTTCCTCGGAGGGGACGCGAACGGTCATCGTTTGCACAGCCAAACATTGCGCTTTCATCCCAGCCTAAGAGAGCAAAAAACGGGGTTTGTGTCTAGCCCAATCTTTTGTCGCTGTGCCTTAAGGACTTACCTCGCTACCCGGAAAGGCCCTGAAGTACGGCCGCGGGTGTGATTAAAAGTGGGTGAGATTAATTCCAGAAAGATTCCCATTTGCCGTTGGCTCGCAGGACGCGCAGGTGTGCAATTTGATCAGCATGTTCTTTAAGCCAGGCGGCCCCCGCCTTTTTAAGCCTGGCTTGGAGTACATGGCGGTGGCCCGATTCAATCATCCCCGAGCCGATGGGCAGGTCTAGCGCCAAGGCCCGAGGGTAATCCAAGCAGTCGGTGCGGTTGCTCAGGTAGCGATGGCCATTACGCACCGGGGCCTCTTCCTCCGGGGTGGTGCTGGGTTCCAAATGCTGCTCCATTGCTCCTATCACTTTGTCGACCGCTCCTCGGCGCAGCCGTTGCTGCTGGGTGCGACGCCACTGATGGGGATTATGCCTGCGGCAACTGGGGGCGGCCGCTCCCAGATACTCGCTGACGTGGTAAAAGTCGCACAGAAAGGTTGCCTGCGCTCCAAAGAGCTCTTGGCTCTGCAGACGAATCCACTCCGCTCCGTCGCCCAAGGTGTGGATTTGGCTGTTGAGTCCCCAACCGGCCTGGCGCACGCAGTGGCCCCAGCGCCGTCCCGTCTCCTCCACGCTGCCAAAGGTGGCCCCATAGATGGTAGTGGCACTGTCTTTGGCTTGCGCGGCTACCAGCCGGATTTCCTCGAAATTGCGGGGCCGCTGGCCCTTCCGGGGCCCTGGGGCCACGGTGCGTAGGATCGTTCCATCCGCCTCCCCAATCACCTGTTCGGCCCCCTGGGCGGGCAGCGCCCGAAAGGACTGCTCGTATTGGGCCTCCAGGCCCGCCTGGGCTCGGCGAGCCTGTTCCAAAGTGGCCTGCCGCACGGCGCTGGCTCCTAGCTCAAAGCCGTAATGCTCACGCACGCTCTGGGCCGCTCGGGCAAAAGCATGCTCGCTGCCAAAGTCGCTCAACACCCGCTTGAGCCGGCGGGACTGGCCCCGCGAACTCACTCCCACCCGCTGGGGCAAGAGCCGCACATAACTCTGGGCACCGGTGCACCAAATCCGCTCCTCTACCTCGATTAGCCCAAAGGTGCACCACCACTTGAGCCTTTTTTTTTACGGCTCCGCCCCTCAGGTTGTTGGTCCTTAAACTCCTGGCTGACCCGCTGCTCCGCTCGGACCGCCCATTGGCTCATCGTGGTGTGGCCCAGACGGCGCACCTCTTCAATGAGTTGCTCTTCCACCTCGTCAGCGCTCTTGAGGGGTCCCTCGGTGGTATCGGTCAGAGCCAGGATGCTTTCAAAGCGCTCCATCATCTGCGGGTGCTGTCGTAACTGCTCCAAGAGCCGTTTTT
>DASZXF010001037.1:0-1819 GCA_035546055.1 Ktedonobacteraceae bacterium | reverse complement strand
GGTAAGGCGCGATATTATGACAGGGCGAGATGCACGCCACAGGCAACGCCAGGCAGCATCAGCGAGGCAACGCTCGCTGATGCTGCCTGGCATTGCCTCTGTCATGGCTGGCGTGGCTGGTGTGGTCTTCCTTCCTCACCTGCGTGGCCACTGTGGCCGTCAGGAGATTTCTTCGACCTGCACTTCCTGGGGACGGTCGGCATCGTGGCTGTGCTCGTCCGTGTGTCCCTGTTTGTAGCCCAGCAGAGTCAGCAACGGCGAGGCTATCATGGTTGTCAGCAGGGCCATAATCACCAGCATGGCGAAGATCGTCGGCGCAAGCACGCCCGTCTCCAGGCCGATATTCAGCACAATCAGTCCGACCAGGCCGCGCGTATTCATCAAGACCCCCAGCGTCATGGCTTCGCGCCAGGATTTGCCCATCACACGGACCGCGAACGTTCCGCCAGAGATCTTGCCCACGCAGGCGACCAGCACAATCAGTCCGCAGATGACCCACAGCCAGGGTGTACTGATGAGTCCAATCTGCGTATTCAGGCCGCTACAGACGAAATAGAGCGGCAGAAAGAGCAGCGTATTGACCTGATCAATATTGCGCACCAGTTCCACCTGGTGCGGGCGTCGCGGCAGGACAATGCCCATCAGAAAGCCGCCGAAGACGGGATGGATGCCGATCATGTCCGTCGCGTAAGCGGAGGCCAGGAGCAGGATGATCACCACGACCCCCATGAATTGCTTTGAGTGGATGTGCCGATCCAGCCAGGCCAGCAGGGGACGCACCAGCAGGAACATGCTGGCGATAAAGACAACTGTCAGGCCAATGGTCAGCAGGACGGAACGCGGATCGTGAGCCTGGGCAACCGCGACTACCAGGGCCAGCAGACACCAGGCCGTGATATCATCGATGGCGGCGCTGGTCAGCGCCAGCGTGCCGATATTGGTGTTCAGGAGCTTGCGTTCAGTTAAAAAACGCGCCAGCACCGGGAAGGCGGTAATCGCCATGACCGTCGCGATCAGGAGCAGAAAAGAGGCTTGCGTGGCGTGGGGACCGGCGAAGGCGGGAAAGAGCAGATAGGCCACGCCTGTACCCAGCAGCAGAGGCAGCAGAATGCCGCTCATGGAAGTCACCAGGGCGATGCGACTCTGGCGCAGCATCAGATGCGTATCCAGACGCGCACCCAGAGCGAACATGTAGAGCACCAGGCCGATATCGCCCAGCGTTTGCAGCGTCGGCAGCGCCGAATGTGGAAAAAGCGCCTGTTCCGCACCCGGCCAGATCCATCCTAGCAGCGAAGGTCCGAGGGCGAGTCCAGCCACAATTTCGCCAATGACCCATTGCTGACCAAGACGCCTGCAGAGCAGACCAAAGATCTGGACGACAATCAGGATGACGATCAACTGGAGGAGTATCTGTCCTGTGAGCATAAAACCACCTTCTTTCTCCTGGTAATCCGTCTGTCCGGCTCACTTCAAAGCGGAAAGAAATGGGCGACAATCCGGCGCGGCGGACCCGCGTTCCTATAATAGTACGTTCAACGCCCCCGAATTTACAGTTGTTTTGTACGGGTTATCCCTGATCTTCTGACCCTGGTCGAAAACACGCGGCAAAAATGGATACCGTCTGGCCACCCTTGTTGAGAGGAGGTGAGCCGCAGGCGGCTCGAACGTGAACTATGAGGGGCATGCTGGCAGGTTGCGGACATTGCTGGCGCTGATTGGATCAAGAATGTGCGCGCCGCAGGTCGGGCCGTTCTGACCAGGGGTAGGCAGGCAGAACGCGTGACGGTCGCCGGGGTTCCGCTAAAGAGGAGCCCGCCGG
>DASZXF010001036.1:0-1562 GCA_035546055.1 Ktedonobacteraceae bacterium | reverse complement strand
CTGAGGCGTACCGCTCCCATGTCTGCTGATCCATGGCGCAAGGTCGAATTGAGCCGAGCTGGGAGCGGAGGTGGCGAAGGATGTCCAGGCCGCCAGCGTCGAGATCTCCCCAATGCCAGAAAGGGAGCGCGGGATAGGCAGCTCGTAAGCGTCGCAGGAAATGTATCAGGGCTAACTGCGGAAAGCCGTTGCAGAACACCAGGAGCAAGGCTTGCGGACGCACCAGGAGCAGATCGGTATAGCTGGTCTGGTTTTCGACAGTCAGGACAGCTTGCAGGGTATGGCTCTGAGGACAGGCTGTTCGCAGGATATCGTCGGGCAATCCCAGACCAGACGGGCAGGCTCCCAGATCCAGCCTATATTGAGCTTCCCCCTCAGAAGGTGCCGTTAGCGAGGCGGAGGAGGAAGGGGAGGATGGCAGGCACAGGATCAGCGGACCAGCCAGAGAGGTGAAAATGGGCGGACGATGCACATGGTGCGCGCGCAGCATTTCCCACTCATCCTGGTCGGCGGCTGAATGGGATGGGCTGTACGCACGAAGTACCGACACTATCTGTGGACGAAGCCCCTCCAGGCGTTTGCTCTCTCCGAACAGACGAACGCTCAGCGTGCGTTCGAGGGTGGGTTCACTCAGGCCGGCGATAGCATTGAGTGCCATAAGGAGATCGCGGTTCGTTTCCGGGCTGTTCAAGCTCAATGGAGCCAGAGAGCGTGAAGAGGTCAGACGCGCCAGGATGTCCTGAATAAAGACTCCTATCCAGGCCGCCCGGGGTTTTTGCGACAGGAGAAGCTGGCGAAGTTGCTCGGTTTGCCGCTGACGAGGCTCGCGTCGGCAAAACTGGTAGAACTCGACTGGTGGCCCCTGTTCGTCGGCGAGCAAATCAATGCTCGCCAGCTCGTTATCGACCTCATATTTTTGCCAGCGCAGGACAATCCACCCTTGCAGCGCAAGCCATTTGAGTTCCTCATGGACGCGTCCGCGTAAGCCTGGTTCGTCTCTGGAAAAGTACCAGGCATGGGTTTGGACGCTGAGGCGAATGCGGGCAACTCGCTGGCGTTCAGGCGTCTCTGCCCGCTGGATCAGCGTCATGAGCAAGCTTTGGACCCGGGGATGAAGCTGGTCATAGTTATAGATGAAAGCCATCTTATTCGTTCTCCGGCTGTTGCAAGCGAGCGGCGTAATTGCGATAGGGTTCCACCAGAACGCTATCGCCAACGCCTGTCAGCACCAGGTTCGTACACATCTTTGGCACCAGATACTCGCACCGTTCCAGCGGCGTCGCTGTCACTACTTGCAGACCGTAGGTGCGGAAAAGATCCAGGGTCGCCCCAATGCGGTCCTGATCCATCTGGTTAAAGGCTTCATCGAAGACTGCCAGGCGAATGGTTGGGCGCGCATGGTGGCTGCTATGAGCATCATTGCCAACCTGAATACGGTAGAGCTGTACAAACGAAGCCGCAATGGCGACGTAAAAGGGAGTCTGGGTTTCTCCTCCAGATTGTTCCCCCATGATGCGGCTGAGAGACGATACCTCCCCGTTGCGCTCAATGCTGATGTCGTA
>DASZXF010001035.1:0-7368 GCA_035546055.1 Ktedonobacteraceae bacterium | reverse complement strand
TTCTGCTGCATGGGCGAACCCTGCCCGCCAAAGAGATTGTTCTGGTTAGGCTGCCATCCGTTTCCCTGTCCTCCCGCTCCCCACGCCGAGGCGGATGCATCCTGATTGCCCGGCCAGGCGCCATTTTGGAAGGGAGAAACTGGCTGTCCCTGTCCACCTCCCCATAGCTGGCCCGAAGGGTTCGGACCTCCTCCCTGGTTCCCTGTCCCCCCTGCTCCCTGCGCGCCCTGTTGCGGAAACATGCCAAACGGCTGCCCCTGGGGAGGCGCGTTATAGGTTCCACAACGGGAGCACTGGGTTTCACTGCCGGTCAGGGGGGTACCGCAGCGTATGCAGGGTCGGGCCGGCGCTCCACCAAAGGACGGATACATCGAAGACATACAAAAAAACCTCCAGTACATGGGACATTACAGTCCATGCCGAGTATCTCACAAGCTCTGCCTGCCTGTCCATCAGGTAGCACGATTGGTCTATCTATCATTTGCTGCCTGAGCGGACAGATGGCCAGACGATGAGGCTGGCCATCTGCGCAGGCTGCTTATTCCCCCTGAGCGTGTCGGGCCTCCTGGATCAGCTCATGGAGCCGGCAGGGATGGAGCGGCATTTCGCGCACGCGTATCCCCAGAGGCGCGAGAGCGTCATCGATGGCGGAGGCAAAAAGCGCGGGCACGGGTATCACCCCGGCCTCTCCGGCGCCCTTGACGCCCAGGGGGTTGAGCGGCGAGGGCGTTTCAACGTGATCGACGGCGATTGGCGGCACTTCCGCCGCTGTGGGCAGCAGATAATCCATAAAGCTGGCGTTGATTAGCTGCCCCATTTCATCATACACCAGGCGCTCATAAAAAGCGCCACCGATGCCCTGAGCTACGCCGCCGTGAACCTGTCCCTCGACGACTGCCGGATTAATCAGGCGCCCGCAGTCGTGAACGGCGGCATATTTGACAAAGTTGACCATGCCGGTGGTCGGGTCGACTTCGATGATGGCCCCGTGGACGCCGCTGGCGAAGCTCCCATGTGGAGGACTGTAGTATTCGCTGGCCTCCAGACCGGGGGCGCCGCGTTCGGCGGGCAGGGCGGGTCCAGGACGCGGACCTGCCAGCTTCATGTTCATCAACTGGCGCGCGTTCTCGCCATAGGCGTAGCGCAGGGGATTGGCCGAGATGGCCACCTGGCCGAGCGTCAGCGCACGATGCGGGGCGTCACGGACAAAGACCTTGCCATCGGCCAGCTCGATATCCTCTGGCGCGGCCTCGAAGAGATCGGCGGCGACCTGCCTGGCCTTTTCGCGCACTTTGACGGCGGCCAGGTGCATGGCCGAACCGGCGACGGTGGCGGCCCGACTGGCAAAGGTGCCGACGCCCCAGTTGAAGGCCTGGGTATCGCCGGTGGTGACCATGACATCTTCCAGCGGCACGCCCAACTGTTCGGCCACGATCTGCGCCAGGGTGGTGGCGTGGGCCTGCCCCTGGGTGGTCACGCCCGTCACGGCGTATACGCGCCCGTCTGACTCCACGCTGACCTTCGCGCCTTCATAGGGACCGATGCCGGTCCCCTCGACATAGCAGCCGACGCCAAGGCCCAGATAGCGGCCTTGCGCGCGAGCCTCGGCCTGCTGCTCCTGAAAGTGCTCGTAGTCCAGCAAGCCTTTGAGTTTCTCCAGGGCGGCCTGATAATTGCCGCTGTCGTACTTTGTGGGGCCGCCATCCTGGTAGACCAGGCCGACATCCCAGGGAAACTCATCGGGCGCGATGAAGTTGCGCGCCCGCACCTCCAGGCGATCCAGGCCCAGTTCGCCGGCGATGCGGTCCATCATGCGCTCCATGACGAAAACGGCGTGGGGGCGGCCAGCGCCGCGATACGGGCTGACCGGTACCTTGTTGGTATAGAGCACAGTGAACTCGCTGGCGTAGTGGCGCAGACGATAGGGGCCGGGCAGGGTGCAGGCGGTGATGATGGGTACAATGATGCCGTAGGGGGTATAGGCTCCGGTGTCGTGCAGGAAGCGGTCGCGCACGGCCAGCAGGATGCCCTGCTCGTCAAAGGCGTACTCGACCTCGTGCTCCTGGCTGCGCTCCTGATTGGCCGAGATAAAGTGCTCGCGCCGATCCTCAATCCACTTGACCGGGCGTCCCAGGCGGCGCGCGGCCAGGGGAGTGAGAATCTCTTCGGGGTAGAACATCATGATCTTGGTGCCAAAGCCGCCGCCGACATCCGGGGCCACCACGCGCACTTTATGCTCAGGTAAATGAAAGATCGCGGCCAGTCCGTTACGGATGGGAATCGGCCCCTGGGTCGAAATCCAGCAGGTCAGCATACCCTGCAATTCATCCCATTGGGCCACCACGCCGCGACACTCCATCGGCATGGCGGCCCCGCGATCAACCAGGAAGCGCTCCCGCACCACATGGGGAGCGCTGGCAAAGATCTCATCTGGCTCCCCGACCTGCTGCACGAGATGGGCCGCGAGATTGCCCGCGACATCGGCATGGACAAGCGGTCCACCCTCCCGCGCCGCGACTTCCAGACTATGCACGACCGGCAGCGGCTCGTACTCAACGTCGATCAGGTCGAGCGCATCTTCGGCCAGGTAGCGACTCTCCGCTACCACCAGCGCCACCGCCTCGCCCACGTAGCGCACTTCCTCCAGGGCCAGGGGGAGCTGGGTGCGCGGCTGCGTCAGGGCGGCGTGTGGAACCAGCAGGGGCGACGGCTCAAGCACCTCGCCCAGATCCCTGGCGGTCAGCACCAGGTGGACACCGGGCAGAGCCAGCGCCGCGCCGGGATCAATGCTGACAATTTTCGCGTGCGCGTGGGGACTGCGCAAAAGCGCGGCGTGCAGCATGTCAGGCAGATCAATATCATCGACATAGGTGCCCTTGCCGCGCAACAGACGCGGATCTTCCAGGCGCTGCACAGACGCGCCAAACCAGCGCGTAGCCATCACTCCACCTCCTGCGGCGCCTGTCTCACGCGCTCCGCCGCCAGCTTGACCGCCTCGACAATATGTTGATAGCCAGTACACCGGCAGATATTGCCGGACAGTCCTTCGCGAATCTCCTCCTCGCTGGGATCGGGATGTTCATGCAGCATGGCGTGAACCGACATAATGATGCCCGGTGTACAGAAGCCGCATTGCAGGCCGTGTTTTTCTAGAAAGGCCTGCTGGATGGGGTGCAGCTCGCTCTGCGTGCCCGCCATGCCCTCGATGGTGGTTAAAAACAGGTTATCCGCCTGTACGGCGAACATCAGGCAAGAGCGCACTGCCTCGCCGTTACACAGGATGGTACAGCAGCCACAGACGCCGTGTTCACAGCCCACATGGGTACCGGTCAGGTGTAGTTCATGGCGCAGAAAATCGGAGAGCAGCATGCGCACAGGCACGCGCCGCTCGTAGCGCTGGCCGTTGACCGTCACGGCGATCTCGCACTCTTCGGTAAACGTCGGAATCTCTTCCTGGTCCTGCATAGCCTTTCCGCCTTTCTACATTCTGCGCCGCGTCCAGGCGGCCTGCAAGACGCGCCGGGTCAGTTCGGCGGTCAACACGCGGCGATACTCTGCCGTGGCGTGGACATCGCTCATATCCTCGCTGACCAGGGAGCGCGCGGCCTCCGAGGCTCGTTGCAGGGTAGGAGCATCCAGAGGGTGGCCCTCCAGAATCTCCTCCACGGCCCGCGCCCGCAGCGGAGCGCCGGCGATACCCGCGAAGGCCAGGCGAGCCTGCTGGCAGGTGCCATCCCCGGCGGGAGTCAACACCGCCGCCGCGCCCACCAGGGCAAAATCGCCCGCGCGCCGGGCAAATTCCTGAAAAGCCCAGCCCGCGCGTGGATCAACCCAGGGAAAGCGCGCCTCGACCACCAGCTCGCCGGGTTCCAGCGCGGTTTCCAGGTAACCGTGAAAAAAGTCCTCTGCCTGTAATAATCGCTCGCCACGGCTCTTTTGCAACAGCAATGACCCATTCAGGCAGGTCAGCAGGGCGGGCAACTCGGCAGCGGGGTCCGCGTGGGCGAGACTCCCCACCACCGTGCCGCGATTGCGAATCTGCATATGCCCGATGTGCCAGATGGCCTCAAGCAAGAGGGGCAGCTTCTCCTGCACCAGCGGAGCGCGTTCAACCTGGCTCTGGCGCGCAGTCGCGCCGATGGCCAGATAGTCCTCCTCGGGCTGAATATAATTGAGTTCGGCAATACGATTGATGTCCAGCAAACTGGCTGGCGCGGCCAGGCGCATATTGAGCAGCGGCACAAGGCTCTGTCCTCCAGCGAGGACTTTCGTCTCCGCGCCCTCCTGCTCCAGAAGGAAAAGCGCATCGTCCAGCAGACGCGGCGCACAATAGCGAAAGCGTGGTGGTTTCATGAGAGACCGCCTCCAGGTCTGAAAAGTAGACGATCCTGAATGATTAAGCAGAGAAGCACGAAAGGTATGGTGTCTCTTTCTGTACTTCTCTGCTTCTCAATTGTGAAAATAAACCTTAGAGTACCCTTAGAACGCCGTTCTGTCAAGCGATTTTTTCTGATTTTTGCTGGAGCAGGGTGACTTCGCTGGCGGGTACCCAGGCCTGGCGGTGGTTGTAGTTGATTTCATACCAGAGCGTGCCCGCGCCATCTGCCGGACCGGTTTTCACATGAGCGGCGACCAGGCCGTCGGGTTCCATCATATCCAGGTCGTCCATATCCCCATCGCTGCCGTCGTCCCGGCTGCCGGTGGTCGGATTGCCGGAATCGCCGCCGGGATTCTGGTCAATGGCCTCGCTGTCCTCGGTCACGGTATACGCGGAGACAAAGATCGCTCCGGCTGGCGCGTCACCGAGGATGTACGTCTTGTCGCTGGTGGGCCGTCCGTAAATCTGGGGCTTCTTCTGGTCGGCGTCGGCATGGAGCACAATCGGCGTACCTTCTCCCTGCACAACGGCGCTGCGCGGAACGGCCAGCCAGGCCAGGCGCGCGTGGGCGAAGCGCTTGCCTTTGCTCGGGTGGTCAACGACTCCATACCAGATTTTGTACATGATGTTTCCGCTGCCGGCGGGATCAACCACTCTATCCAGCGCGTAATAGCTGACATCCGGCTCGACGTTATCGCTCACATCGGTGGTGTCGTGTCCCGGGTGGGGAATGCGGCCAGATGCTGTGCTGGGACCGTTGTACAGATAGAAGAAGCTGAAGTTATCTTTGCCCTCTTTGCCGTGGCTACCCAGCAGGACGCGGGCGCTTTTGGGATGGAGCATAAAGATATTGGGCGAGGATGTGCGCGCCGGGTAGGGCACGCTCTGCTCATGGATCAGCTTGAGATAATATTCCCAGGCCCAGTACGGTCCGGGATCGACATGATTGGGCAGACTGGTCGCGGCGGGCGAGGGAATCGTGCCGTGTGAAACGATGCGTTCATGGCTGAGCGGCAGGTGATACTTTTTGAGCAGATAGGCCACCAGCTTCGCCGAGGCCAGATATTCGCTGGCGTTGTACCAGCGGTAGCCGGTCGCATCCACCCCGGCGTGTTCGATGCCGATGGAATGCTGGTTGTACCAGTAGTTCCCGGCATGGTAGGCGATATCCTGCTCGCGTATCACCTGGTAGATCGTGCCATCGCTATCGATGATGTAATGCGCGCTGGCCTCGGTTTTGGCGCTCTGAAAGACATTCAGCGAGGACTGAGCCGTACCCTCGATATCGTGAATAACGATCTGGTCAATGGCGTAATCATCTGGCCTGCGGGCGTCTTCGTAAGTGCAGGGGGCTTTCTGCGGCGTCTGGTTACAGTCATAATCATCATCTGGCACCAGGCAATCGATGGCCAGGGGATAATCGACGTGATGATCGTTTCTGCAACCGTCCGGCAGCTTGCTATCCGCGCTCGCCACCACCGCCGCGCTCAGCACAGTGGGATGGATCTGCTGCGGCGCCAGGGTGATGACTTCCCCATCATCTGCCTCGGCGCTAAAACCCTGGGCGAGCAGCGTGTAGACTGCTCTGGCGTACATCAGCGCCGTGGCCCGCGTGGTGGCGTGGCTGTACGCGGCGACCGCTCCGTACCAGCCGCTCAGGTCGGTGGGCAGACTGTGGGTACTGGAGAGCCGGAGCGCCTCGGCGCGCAGAAGGGCCGCGCCGCCGCGAATATTGGCCGGCATATCCAGCTTGAGCTGTTGCGCGCTCAGTCCCAGCGCGCGGGCCGCCTGGTCAAGGGCATCGCCGTGGCTATTTTGAATCAGGTGCATACAGCCATAGCCGTTATCCAGGCTGGGATGGCCATCGTTATTGCTCAAGCGGCCTTCCATATAACAAAGCGCCTTGAGCAGCGCGGCGGGTACCTGAAATTCACGCGCGGCTTGCTCAAACGCCTGGTTGACCACGCCGGGCCGGGCGGAACTGGCCTGTACCGCGCTGGCCTGCACCAGCAGAAAACGCGCCACGCCCGTCAGCGTCAACACCAGCAGCGCCAGCACGGACAGGCCACACACCATCACACGAGTGAGAAAGGGATTACAATGCATACGACCGAACTTGACCTCCACACAGCGTCTACCTCATCCAGGCCGAAGATACCATGAACATCACCGTATCTCCAATCAGCATGAAAAGGCACTCTCTTACCTGCTACTTGCTCACTATAGCCGGGACGACAAGCCAAAAGATGGCGATATTCGCATGTGTAAGCAACGGTAAAAGCGCAAGTGAGGAGAAGTTTCTGGCTCTCTTTTGAGGTATAGTTTCTCTCGAAGGAAAAATCACGACACTGATTGGAGTACATGCCATGGGAAACGTTTTATTTGGACTTTCTGTATCGCTGGATGGCTTTATCGCGGACAAAAATGATGATATTTCGTTGCTGTTTGCCTGGTTCGCCACGGACTGGGAAAAATTCCATGAGATTGCCGGTGACTCGCTCACTGAAACCGGCGCGGTAATCATGGGCCACAGGAGCTTTGATCAAATCGATAATGAGCATGGATGGGTTTTTCCAGATGGCACCGCGCCCGACTGGCCGGTGGTCGTTCTGCAATCGCAGACGCGCGCCTCCGTGAAAAAGGGTAAAACGCACTTCCACTTTGTCACCACCGGCATTGAAAGCGCGATAGAGCAGGCGCGGACACTCGCGGGCGACAAGGATATCGCCCTGCACGGCGCCAGCGCGGTCCAACAGGCTTTGAAAGCCGGCCTGCTGGACGAATTTCATCTGAACATTGTGCCGGTCCTGCTGGGCGGGGGTGTGCGTCTCTTTGATCACCTCGGTTCTCTGCCTATCCACCTGGAGCGTCTGCGTGTGATTGAGACGCCGGGCGCTACCCATCTCTCGTTTCGCGTGGTGAAATGATCATCTGTCCGTTTGAGGGTCAGAGGCTTTGAATGCTCAAACCCTCAAATGTCACGCGAAAGC
>DASZXF010001034.1:0-2202 GCA_035546055.1 Ktedonobacteraceae bacterium | reverse complement strand
TCTGTCGCCGCCGCGCTGTGGACCGCTGCCAGGCAGGCAATCGGACTTTCGGCCATGTGGATCGCCATGGCCACGCCGTATTCCTGAGCCATATCGCCAATCTTCTTGTTCTCTAAAATACCGCCCGAGGTCAGAATATCGGGGTGAATAATAGAGACGCCGCCGGCTTCCAGCAGCGGCCTGAAGTTTTCTTTGAGAAAGATATCCTCACCGGTGCAGATGGGAGTCGAGCTGGCCCGCGCCAGCCTGGCGTACTGCTCGGTATATTGCCAGGGTAGCAAATCCTCCAGCCAGGCCAGATTATATTTGTCCAGGCGGCGTGCCAGCCTGATGCAGTCGGTCAGACCAATATGTCCGCAATGGTCAACCGCCAGGGGCACCTCGTAGCCAATCGTCGTGCGCACCTGCGCGACATACTCCTCCAGCACATCGAAGCCTTTTTCCGTGATATGGATACCCGTAAAAGGATGGGCAACATTGTTGAGATCGTAGAGCCGGTTGCGCAACGTGCGCTGCTCGGCGGAGTCCGGCGCTGTCCGCGCCAGCTTGCTGGAAAGATCCTGTATTTCGGCCACAAAGCCAGCCGGCGCGCTTAACGTGCCCGGTTTGTCGAGAAGCTGGCCAATGCCGAGATCCATTTTCAGGAAGGTATAGCCCATGGCCATGCGTTTCTGCAAGGCCAGGCCCATGGCTATGCCCGAATCTTTGCCCTGCACATCCGTGTCGCAATACAGGCGGATCGTATCGCGAAACTTGCCCCCCAGCATCTGATAGACAGGGACGCCATAGGCCTTCCCCGCCAGATCCCAGAGCGCCACTTCGATGCCACAGACGCCGCCACCCTGACGGGCGTGACCGCCAAACTGTTTGATACGCCGAAAAATTTTGTCGATATTGCAGGGATTCTCGCCGAGAATCCGGCTCTTGAGCATCAGCGCGTAGGTTTTGCTCGCGCCATCGCGCACCTCGCCGAAGCCCACCAGTCCTTGATTGGTGTAGAGCTTCAGCAAGGTGCAATGCATCGGCGCGCCTACAATATCGACAAAGCGCATATCCGTAATGCGCAGTTCCGAGGGGCTGGAATACGTGTTCACATACGCCAGCGCTTGCTCGCTAACATCCTTACTCATCATGGGTGGCCTCCTGCTCAGAAAGCGTCTCTCTGCTTTTCTGCTGTTCCCGGGTTTCCAATTGCTGAAAAATACGCTGTATGCCTGAGATCGCGTTGCGGATATGGGTTTCCAGGACAGCGGCGGCTCTGTCTGTCTCACCACTGGCCAGCGCGTCGACGATCTGACGGTGTTCGCCATATGCCGTCAGGGTATATTCGAGCGCCTTGCGGTAGAAAGCCTGCACCGGCACGTATTGCGCGTGCAACTCCGCGTAAAGCCGTTCAATCAGAGGATTACGGGCCAGGCGGACGAGCGCGCGGTGAAACTGGACATCCAGTTCATTGTAGGTGAGATAATGAAACGGTCCCTGGTACACCAGTTCGTCCATGCGATCAATATACTGATAGAGTTCCTGGATCTCCTCGGCCCGTGGGACGCCCCGGCTGAGCGCGAAAAGCTCTATCATCAGGCGCGTCTCCAGAATCTCGTGGACATCCTGGCTGGACAATTTGCGTACAAACGTCCCCACGCGCGGCCTGATCACCAGCAAACCTTCGCGGGCCAGACGATTGATGGCCTCAACCACCGGCTGGCGACTGATTCCCAGTTGTTCGGCGATCCTCTCGATATCCAGGCGTTGACCGGGCACATAGCTGTTCTGAAAAATAAGTTCGCGGAGGCGCTGATAGACCTCATCGACCAGGCGCTCCTGAATGATCGGTTTCATCATGGTCCCCTTGAATTCCCCGGCATAATATGGTACTACTAACATGTAACATGTTACATGTCAGGCGGCGATTCGTCAAGGCCGATTTCAATCGATCTTGCGCCTGGTGGGGGCGCGTGGACGCGTGCCAGGGAACGCCGGCATGAGGATTGACACCGATGGAAAGGAACGACAATGGCTGAAGTTGAGACATGGGGGCCATTGCTCTTAGGGCAGCGCATCGCCATCGTTACCGGAGCGGCTCAGGGGATTGGCCGGGGGATCGCCATAGAAATGGCCCGCGCGGGCGCTGAGGTTATTCTCGCGGATCTTGATGAGGAGCCTCTGCGTGAGACTGAGCGAGCGATTGGGGAACTCGGACGA